>CAIXHZ010000001.1 GCA_903919375.1 uncultured Actinomycetes bacterium
ACCAAAGTTGTGGGATCAATAAGCAAAGCCGCTGCTTCGCTCAAGGCGAGATCCAGCGGCTTATGCACGAAGGTAAGACTTAGGTTTTAGAGTGATGCGAGTGCTTCATCGAGAACGCTCATTGCGTCTAGAAGAAGTTCATCGGTGATCACTAGCGGTGGCAAGAAGCGAACAACGTTGGCATAGGTGCCAGCGTTGAGAACTAGTACGCCCTTAGAGTGGCAATACTTGATGATCTTCTGCATCGCCTCGGGGTTGGGCTGAGTTGTGCCCGGCACAACAAGCTCGATCGCCTGCATTGCGCCACGGCCACGAACTTCCCCGATGACGGGATACTTAGTAGCGAGTGCGCGAAGGGAATCTCCGAGAATTTTGCCGATGTGTTGTGCGCGAGCAATTAAGCCATCTTCGATGATGGTCTCAAAGACGCCGAGTGCCGCAGCGCATGCAACGGGATTGCCGCCGTAAGTTCCACCCAGGCCAGCGGCGTGAACTGAATCCATGATCTCGGCGCGACCGGTAACTGCAGCAAGTGGCAAGCCACCAGCAATTCCCTTTGCGGTGACGATCATGTCAGGGACTACGCCCTCTTCTTCAACTGCAAACATATGTCCGGTACGGGCAAAGCCAGTCTGGACTTCATCTGCGATGAAAATAATTCCATTGTCGTTTGAATACTTCTGAAGTCCTGGCAAGAAACCCTTAGGTGGAACAACAAAGCCACCTTCGCCTTGAATTGGTTCAATGAGGATCGCTGCAACATTATGTGCACCGATCTCTTTATCAATTTTATGAGTTACAAGATCAAGCGCATCTTGGGTAATGGTGGCTTTGTCGCCCACCCAGTGAAGTGAGTACGGCATGGGTACGCGATAAATTTCTGGCGCAAATGGACCAAAGCCCTCTTTATATGGCATGTTCTTTGCGGTAAGTGCCATGGTTAAGTTAGTGCGACCGTGGTAACTATGCTCGAAGACGACGATTGCTTGACGCTTGGTGTAGTGACGGGCAACCTTGATGGCATTTTCTACAGCTTCAGCACCTGAGTTAACAAGGAGCGACTTCTTCTTGAAAGTTCCTGGTGTGTGCTTATTGAGAAGTTCGCAGACTTCAATGTAATTAATATAAGGCGCAACAGTAAAACAGGTGTGAGTGAACTCCTGCACCTGGGCAATAACGCGATCGACCACGCGTTGCGAAGTATTGCCAATATTTGTAACACCAATGCCCGAGCCAAGATCGATGATGTGGTTGCCGTCGATATCGACGAGAATTGCATCAGCTGCACTCTCAATGACTACTGGGATAGAAAGACCTAGTCCACCAGATGTCGCTTCACTACGGCGCGCGAGCACCTCTTGTGACTTTGGTCCAGGAATTGCTGTGACCACCCGACGTTCTTGCGGAATATGTGTCTTAACTGTCATGAATAAATTGTAGGCTAGAACTATGAATGCTGCGCCCCACTCAGGTGAACACCAGCCATTGCGGGCGATCGCTCCCCTGCTCGACGCTTACCTTGCTTATTTTGAGAGCAAGCGCACACCTTTCACCATTCCTGGGCATAAGCAGAGAGCCTCACGCTTGGATGCAGGCTTGGGACAAGTAGTCGATGGCGATACTCCGCTCTATGGCGGTCTCGATGAAATCAAGTTAACTCACCAGACGCTCGCTCAGGCGGAGAAACTAGCGGCAGATTTCTGGGGCGGAGATTACGCTCGCTTCTCTACTGGTGGATCTACTCACGCCAATCAAGCAATCGTTCTCTCCCTCGGTAAGCCCGGCGATAAAATTGCGGTCACCCGAACGGCGCACCGCTCCATATTGAGCGCGTTGGTGTTGGCTGGACTCGAACCACTCTGGCTTACGCCCGAGATTGATGAAGCAACAGGCGTCCCGCTGGGTATTCCGCTCGCTGAGCTGCAGCGGGTCATTGATCAGAATCCGATCGCACTTCTACTCACCGAACCTGGCTATCTTGGAACGATCTCAGATCTACCTGCACTTATCGAACTCGCGCACTCACGAGAGATCCCAGTCGTTCTCGATGCTGCCTGGGGCGGGCACTTTGGTTTCCATCCCGATCTTCCACGACATGCAATGCAGATCGGCGCCGATGCGCTGATCACCAGCACACACAAGGCCCTTCCCGGTTATAGCGCCTCTGCACTTCTCGTCGCTAAAGGCAGATACCTCAATTTAGATCGACTTGAGCAGAGCTTTGAGACAACTCACACGACATCACCAGCCGGCGCACCACTCGCATCCATCGATGGCTGTCGGGCACTACTCCAAACTCGTGGTGTCGAGCTCAACAGTGAGCTACTTCGAAACATTGGAAACTTCCGCAATCGGGTCCAATCTCATTTCGATATTCCACTATTCCTCACCCCTGAGAATTTCCCGGCTGGTCGATTCGATCCCACAAAGATTGTGCTTCGCGCAAATCAATTAGGGGCATCGGGTGTAGATATCGAACGTTCACTCGAAACCCATCGCATTCGAGTTGAGATGGCCGACCGCGATACCGTCGTGTTCTTGGCAACGCTTGCCGATTCTGAAATTGAATTCACGCATTTAGCGGATGTTCTGATTCCAATTCTTCAAGCAAATCAAAGTGCGCCTCGAGAAACCGCAACTGCGCTGAGCTGGTCGGTAGTTCCACAGGTCGGAATCTCCATGCGCGAGGCTTATTTTGCTGATACCCACATGGTTGCGGCTAGCGCTGCCGTGGGGAAAATCTCCGCCGATCTCATCGCTCCTTACCCACCAGGAGTTGCAGTGGTCGCGCCCGGTGAAATCTTGACGGAGCAGATCGTTACAGGACTTTTGGCATCCAAAGCAGCTGGCGTTCGCATCGCCTACGCCACGGACTCATCGCTACAGAATTTCCGAGTTGTTAAGGATTAGTTGTAGCTACTCAACTTTCGTTCCAACTCAGCTTTTACCGCCGGCCACTCTGATTTGATGACAGAGAAATAGACCGTATCGCGACGGGTGCCATCACGCCGAATTACATGGCTTCGCAACGTTCCTTCATATGTGGCGCCGATGCGCGCAATGGCAACTAACGATCGTTGGTTGAGGTTGTCGGCTTTAATCGCCACTCGCTCCATACCTCGACTTTCAAAGGCTTCGGTCATCAGAAGAAGTTTGGTTTCAGTATTAATCGCACTTCGCCGAGCCACCTCTCCATAAAAGGTGGAGCCAATTTCAATCGTTTCTGCATCTGGTTGGATATCCAAATATGAGGTCGAACCCACCGCTTCTTGCCGTTGTAAATCAATCACGGCAAATCCTTCGCGCGTGGTCTCGCTCGCCATCTTTTCAACAAGTTCGGCCATCTCATTTTCAGAAGTGGGGATAGGGTATTTCGTGACTACCCACTTCCATAACTCGGCATCGTGGCCGGTGTATTTCCATAACGCGGCGGCGTGGTTTTTCGCCAACGGCTCTAACCGAACGTGGCGTCCCAGCAAGGTGGTCATGGGAAATTATTGAACGATCTGGGCTTGAAAATCTTCCCAAGCTTTTTCGAGCGTCCCCGTAAAGGCCTCGAGTGGTTGAGCACCCGAAATCCCGTACTTCATATCAAAGACGAAGAAGGGAACGCCGGTTGCTCCAAGTTGTTCCGCTAAATTGCGATCGGCGATGACATCTTGCGCGAAAGCATCAGAGAGAAGAATCTCTTCGACTTTGTCAGCATCGATTCCTACGCCTACTGCCACCGAAACTAAGTCTGCGTGCGAAAAGAGCGGACGGGATTTTTCAAAGTAAGAGGAGTACATGCTCTCCAACAATTCATCCTGCTTACCGATGGTTGCGGCCCACAGGAGCAGGCGATGCGCATCAAAAGTATTTCCAGAGAGAGTCTCATCGAGGTTGTAGCAGAGACCCTCACCATCGGCGATTGCGCAGACATTTGCTTGCATCTCTTTTACTTGTTCTGGTGCCATTCGATACTTCTCGGCTAGGTGCTTATGCGTTGGTTCAACAATTTTTGCATCCGGTTGCAATTGAAAAGCTCGATGACGAATAGTGATCTGATCTTTGTGAGCAAATCCTGCAAGTGCCTTCTCTAGTCGGCGCTTACCGATAAAGCACCACGGGCAGACTACATCGGACCAGACATCGATAATCATGGCGCAACTATACGAGCGATTCGCGCCCTAGCGACTTGTTGAGATGGAGATTCTGGGCCGAGGATTGCTCGAAAGGCGT
>CAIXHZ010000002.1 GCA_903919375.1 uncultured Actinomycetes bacterium
GAGCCAGAGTGTGCTGCCTAACGGATTTGATAAATCAAGATTTGCCCAATCGGAGGTCTTCATGGCAACGCCCGTTTTTAGGTTTTCATCTTTGACCCAAGTCGTCGAAAGAGCGGGACAGGTCGAATCAGGATAAGAAGAGGCATCGCCGGGTAAAGGGATTTCAAGACTGTCTGCATAGGTGGTTGCTGCCACGGCCGGAATATCTCGGTGCGCCTTAATGGGTGGAAGCGGCTGTGTTGGATTGGCTACAAGTTGGAGTCCGATAGTGCCCACAACCAGCCCAATAGAAAGGAGAAAGACGATTACTGCGGAAACTAGGCCGATTCGGCGCTTTCCGGGCGTCTCAAGAATAATTCCTGCGCTTTGGAGGAGATGATGGTCGCGAAAACGGCTGCGCAATGACCCCTTTCCTTGCGGAGCCGGGCTTTCTGGCTGTTCTGCATCTTTATTCATATAAGGGGCATTCTAATTGAGAATCAGGAGGGGGATTTACCCATAATTGTGACCATTTTGTTACCGAATATCCCTTATCTACGCGTAAGTACAGGCTTAGTGTTCTCACGTACCGCTCGTACGAGCGGCACTTTTCCTAACAGGACTGATAGAGAAAAGGATAAATATGTCAGAAATCATGAACGAGGGCGTATCACGTCGCTCCGTACTTAAGGGAACCGTTGCAGGAGCTGGTGCGCTCGCAGCTTCCGGCCTTGTTGGTGCAGGAACCGCTTCTGTTGCACACGCAGCTGGCAAGAAGGTTTCAGTTGGCTCAAACCAATCTGATCCAGCAGCACGCAAGAACGATGCAGCTTGGGTTGCAGCAGCAAAGAAGGCTGGCTTTGATGTCAAGCTCAACACAGTTGACCACAACACATTCCAGAACCAGATCTCTTCATATCTCCAGGGAACACCTGACGATATCTTCACATGGTTCGCTGGCTACCGCATGCAGTTCTTCGCTGCAAAGAAGCTTGCAACTCCTATCGATGACGTTTGGGCCAAGATCGGTGGTCAGTTCACCGCAGGTTACAAGAACGCATCTAAGGGCCTTGATGGCAAGTACTACTTCATCCCAACAACTTGGTACCCATGGGCAATCATGTACCGCAAGTCAGTATTCGCTGCTGCTGGTGTAGATCCAAAGACCATCGTTACCTGGGCTGATTTCCTCAACGCATGTAAGACATTCCAGTCAAAGGGCATTACTCCAATCGCACTTGGTGACAAGGGTGGCTGGGAAGCAATGGGTACCTTCGACTTCATCAACTTCCGTACCAACGGTTTCAAGTTCCACATGGACCTCACCGCAGGTCGCGTAAAGTGGACAGACCCACGCGTTCAGAAGACCTTCGCAAACTGGAAGACCATGTTCCCTTACCAGAACAACGATGTTCTTGATCTTGCATGGGACGGCGCAGCACAGCTCGTACTCCAGAAGAAGGCAGCTATGCAGGTTATGGGCGCATTCCACGCATCGATCTACACAGATCCAGCAGATCTTGCTGACCTCGCATTGTTCCCATTCCCAGAAATCGAGAAGGCTAACGGCCGCGAAGCTGTAGAAGCTCCTATCGATGGCTACATGCTCTCAACACACGCAACCAAGAACTTGGTTAACTCAAAGGCAGCGGCTGCATTCATCGGTTCAACCGACTATGCAAGTGCCATTCTTTCAGTTTCACCAACTTCTCTCTTTGCTAACAAGAACATGCCAAAGCCTGAGAATGCATTTGCTCGTCAGCAGGTAGAACTCGTTCAGAGCTGCAAGTACATTGCTCAGTTCTTCGATCGTGATTCACGCCCTGACTTCGCTTCACCAATCTTCTCTAACGCAATCCAGAAGTTCTTGGGTGGCGGAGATTCAGTTGCAATCGCAGCTGATCTACAGAAGCAATGGGATGCTCTACCAGCTGCTTAATCGCTGGTAAAAGAATCAATTAATGAACTCACAAAGTTCCACAACCGCGGCGGTGCAGGAGTCTTCTCCTCGCCGCCGTCGGCGTGGCAATAACTTCTCCGGGAAAGATCGCGCCGTCATCGGCGGTCTTGTTGGTGGACCTACTGCCCTTCATATTCTCTTTGTATGGCTACCGGCCATCGCCACAATCCTCCTCTCCTTCGTGGAGTGGGATGGCATCGGCGGAATCTCCAATATGCACTGGGTCGGTTTTAAGAACTACACTCAAATTTTCACGCTGTATTCGGATTTCGGCCCCGCACTACGCAACAACATTCTCTGGCTCCTCGAGTTTGCGATTATCGCAACCCCGCTCGGAGTTATTTTGGCTTACTACATCGATAAAGAGCTCAAGGGTTCCAAGTTCTATCAGACATCGTTCTACCTACCGATGGTTCTCTCACTCGCCGTAACGGGCATCGTGTGGGATTACATCTTCCGAGTTAATGGCTTCGTTAACTCCGTCAGTGGACACGAGACATCGTGGTTTGGTGATCCACATAAAAATATTTGGGTAGTACTTGGTATCGCATCGTGGCGTCATATCGGTTACATCATGCTCTTGTATTTAGCAGGAATGAAATCTGTCGATCCATCACTTCGTGAAGCGGCCGCCATCGATGGCGCAACCGAATGGGGAACTTTCCGCAAGGTCATTTTCCCTTCACTTCGCCCAGTGAATGTGATCGTGATTGTTATTACTGTGATCGAATCGCTCCGTGCCTTTGACTTGGTCTATGTGATTAACCGCGGCAAGAACGGTCTTCAGCTTTTGGCTGTAGCTGTTTATGAAAATATCCTCGGTGAATCGGCACGAATTGGTTGGGGTGCGGCGCTTGCCACCATCCTCTTCCTGTTGTGTATCGGACCAATCATTCTCTACCTCTATCAAAACTTTAAGCAGGATGCATAATGGTTACAGGTAAGAAATCCAAAACCGGACAGAGAGTTGCCATCGGCTTCCTCTTCACCTTCTCCATCATCTGGCTATTTCCGATTGCTTGGACTTTGCTTCAATCACTTCGCCCATATGGCGATGTCTTGAAATACGGTTCAGTCTCTTGGCCACAGCACCTCAATCTCCATAACTATTGGACGGCGCTCGTCCAATCTGAAATGTGGAAGTACTTCATCAACTCCTTCGAAGTCGCGATTCCAGCAGTATTGATCACGCTCTTCTTGGCTTCGATGGTGGCATTTGTGGTTGCTCGCTACAGCTTTAAGTTCAATGTAGCTCTTCTGATGATCTTCACGGCTGGAAATTTGCTTCCAGCTCAGTTGATCTTTATTCCGATCTTCCGCATCTATCTTCATATCTGGGTGCCGACGATCATCAACGATAACAACGTGCTCTATGACACCCAGTTGGGTCTGATCTTGATCAATGTGGCAGTGCAGGTTGGTTTTGCGACCTTCGTACTCTCCAACTACCTCAAGACCATCCCTAAGGAGATCTCAGAGTCTGCGCTCGTCGATGGCGCCAGTGTCTGGCAGCACTACGTCAAAGTGATGTTGCCGCTACTTCGTCCAGCACTCGCATCTTTGGGTGTTCTTATGACCACCTGGATCTACAACGACTTCTTCTGGTCTGTTGTTCTCTTGAAGACAGGAGCGAAGCGACCAATTACGGCCGCCCTCTCCAACCTCCAAGGCGAGTTCTTTACCGATTACAACCTCTTGGCTGCGGGCGCAGTTCTGGCCTTCATACCTACTTTGGCGGTCTTCTTCACCTTGCGGAAGCAATTTGTGGCTGGCCTCACCGTGGGCTCCACCAAAGGCTAAATCGGCCTTAATTTCGAAGATTTCGGCCCCTTCGCTCTCAATTCTGAGCGTAGGGGCCGATTTTTAGATAGCCCTTCCCAGGCGGTATCCTCGGCAATTCAAGAACTCAATATCACCAACTCAATATCACCAACTCATTATCACCAACTCAATAAATGCCCGCCCCCCTAGCTCAGTCGGTAGAGCGCTTCCATGGTAAGGAAGAGGTCAGCGGTTCGATTCCGCTGGGGGGCTCGAAAGCCCGGTTAGCCGCATGGTGGACGGGGTTTTTATGGCGGGATAGCTCAGCTTGGTAGAGCAAGCGGCTCATAATCGCTGTGTCGCCGGTTCAAATCCGGCTTCCGCTACTAGTTAGACCAGTTCGACCAGATTGCAGAGTTGAAGTAATCTTCAACCCTCAGATTCTTAAAGGAGCACCACAATGGCAAGCAAGTCCGCGGATGTACGCCCAAAGATCACTATGGCCTGCGTAGAGTGCAAAGAGCGTAACTACATCACCAAGAAGAA
>CAIXHZ010000003.1 GCA_903919375.1 uncultured Actinomycetes bacterium
ATACTTTCATCGAGGTGAAGCCCCGTGGACTCTTCAATCATCTCGGCGGTAATAGCGCCCGGACGCAGAATGCGGGGGCGATCGCCCGTGCAATCGATAATGGTCGATTCCAACCCGACTTGTGATGGTCCGCCATCGAGAATGAGATCGCCATCTAATAGATATTGACCGAGCTCTTGATCCACTGCTTCTGCAGTAGTCGGTGAAACCGCTCCAAATCGATTGGCGCTAGGAGCAGCCACTCCCTTGCCGCCTAACTTGGTAAATTGCTCAAGCAAAGCAAGTGCGATCGGATGTTGGGGCACTCGAAGTCCAACAGTGCTCTGATTGCCCGTAACAAAATCTTGCGCCAATTCGCTACGACGAAGAATAAGTGTCATTGGGCCCGGCCAGAAATCGCGGGCAAGTGCGATGGCGAAATCGTTGATATCGATCGCCCAATCACCCATCGCATCAAGAGAAGCAATGTGAACAATCAAAGGATGATCTGCGGGGCGTCCCTTAGTGGCGTAGATCCTCGCGATTGCCTCACTATTTGTTGCATCAGCGCCGAGGCCGTAAACCGTCTCTGTCGGAAAGGCGACGAGGCGTCCATCTGCAAGCGCCTGTGCCGCAACGACCATAGAGTCGGTGGAGCAACGCGAGAGGAATGACATGACCCAATTCTCTCATTAATTATTATGAATAAACACAGGTCAAATGTGAGATCGTAGGGGTATGAGAACTTTTAACTTCCTTCGTAAGCCAGCCCTTGTTGCTGGATCAGCTCTTCTTGCAATTGCGGGGCTGTCATTGGCGAGCGCAACATCCGCTACCGCAGCCGATACCCGTTACATCGCCGTCTCGGCAACTGGCACCATCAAGGTAAAGCCAGATTCTGTGCGGCTCAATCTCACCGTCTCATCTGTTGCAGCCGCTAATCCCGATGCTCTCGCGAATGCGAATAAATCATCGAGCGCTATTCGTGCGGCGTTGACCGCTAATGGCATTACATCGCAGTACATCAAGAGCGCGGCCCTCACTGTCTTTCCTGAATACAACTACACCCAAGATAAGGGATCAGTTCTTACGGGATATCGCGCCGCACAAACCTTCGAAGTGATCATTCGCAATGCGGCCAATGCTGGCGTTGTTGTTGATGCAGTTATTGCAGCCGGTGGCGATCCGTTGCAGATCGATGGCGTCACGCCATTTGTGTACGATCCTTCGACATCAAGTCAGGCCGCTCGTGTTGCTGCTGTGAAGAGTGCACAAGCCAAGGCCGCTTCCTATGCCAAGTTGTTGGGTGTAAAACTCGGCAAGGTGATCTATCTCGAGGAGACATCCGTTCCAGCAAATCCTGGATTCCTCATGGCGATGGCCAAGAGCGATGCCGGTGCCACCCAGGTCGATCTCGGCACCCAGGATCTCTCGGTCTCGGTCTCCACTCGCTGGCTGATCTCCTAACAGCCCTTAACCAGTCATCTCGGAAGGTTTTGGGACGCATTTTGCCCCTGCGCGCGCGTCCGATACCCTTAACCCTCCTAAGTCCCCATCGTCTAGAGGCCTAGGACATCGCCCTTTCACGGCGGTAACACGGGTTCGAACCCCGTTGGGGGCACGCGGGGAAAAGGGATACCTTTACCCCTTGGAGATGGCATCGAAGGCAACTTCGTAGCCACTCCGGTTAGGCCCGGTAGCGCAGTTGGTTAGCGCGCCGCCCTGTCACGGCGGAGGTCGCGGGTTCAAGTCCCGTCTGGGTCGCGGTTGATTTCTTCAGCCAGTAAGACTGGCTCGGTAGCTCAGTTGGTACGAGCGCGCGATTGAAGATCGTGAGGTCGACAGTTCGATCCTGTCCCAAGCCACTTTGTTTTTTATACACATTTTCTCTGATTCCACAGATCCCCCACCAGACTGGCGCGCACTTATAGCGCCGTGACCAGCCTTGGTCAATGCCCGAGTGGAAATTAATCTGGATCGAAGAGTTATTAGTGAGTAATTCGGTGCGCCACAAGATAGAAATCAAACATGGTATTGATGTTGATTGGTTGCTAGACAAACTAGTTCAGAAAAATAACCTCTTGAGCTTATTGGTGAGCCATGGGCAACATGGCCACCGACTCACAATTTCAATTATCGAGCCAACGAAGGGAACTATTCGTTGCTATTTGGCCATAGTTGATGAGAACTACTCTGAGTATAAATTAATAACTGCATTTATCACTAGAAATCGTGGAGTTAGGAGAAGATAATCAATCATGAATATTTTTGTGAAAAGAAAGATGCGCAAGATTATTGCGAGTGCGCAATACCTAGAAGATACCGATCCGATACTCGCTCTCTTTGAAGAAGAAATTCCACTTGAATACATTTGTGAATACTTTGGCTGGCCACAACCCCCAGAACTTTCTCCGTTAAACAATTCTGCTAATACTTCTTTTGCTTATATCCCGAAGGACAGAGAGAGCCGCTAACAACTTTGCTCACCTTGCCTTTGATACAGGTGATGGTTGTTGGCTTTTTAGGTGAAGACTTTGACGCATTTGGATTGGCCACCTCAGTTTGCACAGGGGAATCCTGAGTCAACTTCACCTTGACCGTTGGCGCTGAGAACTCGAAGTTTGCAGCCTTCAAATAGAGCCA
>CAIXHZ010000004.1 GCA_903919375.1 uncultured Actinomycetes bacterium
CATTAGTGCCGCGGCCGCCAGAGACAACAGCGCTTGCTTCAGTTAGTTCAGGTCGGCCACCTGTAACTGCTGCCTCGAGTGAAATGCGAGTAACGAGCTCGGATGTTGGCGCTGGCGAGAAGGCAAACTCTTCTACTGCCGGTGCTGCAGAGCCGGCTATGACTTCAACAGAGTTGGATCGCAAGGTAATGACGGGTGTTCCGTGGGAGACACGAGAGTGAACTGTTGTTCCACCGCCAAATACCGATTGAGTTGCAACCAATGATGAGTCGACATCAATTGCATCAGTAATAATTCCAGAACCAATGCGGACCGCAATTCGGGCAGCGATCTCTTTTCCGCGCGCCGATGAGGTAATCAAAAGCGCAGCTGGATTTTCCTTCGCAATCAATTCGGAGAGACCTTGTGCAATAGGGGCTAACGAATGGGCATCAAAATCAGCGCCCGACAGGACAATAACGCGGTCGATCGGAAATGCGTTCAAACTTTGGGCAACCGCTACGCCATCGTTTGATGCAATGACAGCTGTAACATCGCCGATTCGCTTGGCAAATGTTGCCAACTCTCCAACTGATTTGTTGGCTACGCCATGTGAACTATCAACAAGGATAAATACCTGAGACATATCTGATTACACCAATCGCTTCTCTGCTAGGAAGGTAACAAGGTCATTTCCGCCATTGCCGGTATCTTCGACTTTGATTCCAGCCCCTCGCGGTGGTCGAAGCTGTGCATCAGCAACCTCACTCCACGCCGATGTCAGCCCCACATCACTTGCACTCACTCCGATATCAGCAAGCGTAAGAAGTTCGATCGTCTTTTTCTTCGCAGCCATAATCCCCTTAAATGATGGGTAACGCGGCTCATTAATTTTTTCAACAACGCTAATAATTGCGGGCAACTGCGCAGTGAGCTTTTCCACGCCCTCCTCAGTAACGCGCGAAATGGAAACTTTCTTGGTACCCGGATCAACTTCCACGGCACCAGCAAAGGTGAGCTGCGCCCATGAGAGGCGCTCGGCCAGCATTGCCGGAACAACACTCATTCGAGCATCGGTGGATTCGGTGCCGCACAGAACTAAGTCGTAGCCACCCTTTTTAATTGCTTCACTAAGAACCAACGAAGTTGCGAGCGCATCTGAACCGGAGAGGGCGCCGTCGCATATATGGATTGCGCTATCAGCTCCCATTGATAAACCTTTGCGAAGCGCATCAGTTGCCCGTTCTGGGCCCATGCTGATCAAAGTAATTGTGTGTTCACTCGTCTCGGCGCCATCGGGGGTGTGAGCTTCCACAATGCGAAGTGCCTCCTCGATCGCATACTCATCGAGGTCATTGAGAACGGCATCCACGCTGGCGCGATCGAGCAATCCGCCCGCCATCTTCTTCTCAGCCCAAGAGTCCGGCACTTGTTTTACGCATACGGCAATCTTCATGCCCCGATGTTACTCATCGGTAACAGTGGTTGGCTACTCATCCTGGCCGAATATGGCCGCAATTTCACGAAACCCTGAAGTAAGGGTTCATTCTTTCTTCAACTACACGTCACTTAGAAATCGGGCTCTGCCTTTCTCGCTTCTTCACGATATGGGCATGAGGATCGCGATCGTCACCGAATCGTTCTTACCGCAGGTCAACGGAGTTACAAACTCAGTCCTCCGGGTCGCGGAAAGTCTTAGCGCTACCAACCACCAGGCAATGATCCTGGCGCCCGAGTGTGAAGCAATGCCATCCCACTTTGCCGGTTTCCCGGTCATTCCAGTTCCCTCACTCCCACTTCACAACTATCTAGCAAGCGCCCTTCCCTTGGGATTGCCATCCAAAAAGGTGCAGAAGGCTCTGGAGAATTACCGTCCCGATGTAATCCATCTCGCCTCTCCCTTTGCGCTCGGACATTTCGTCGCAAAGTTTGCTCGGCGCCATGCCATACCAACAGTATCTGTGTATCAAACTGATCTCGCGGGCTTTGCTGGACATTATGGGATGACGCTGGCTCATCACTCACTTCATAAGTACGCGGCCAAAATTCATGCAATGACAGATCGCACTTTAGTTCCCTCTACCTACTCCCAAAAAAGCCTTGAAGATTATGGCGTCCGGAATACTGTTCTGTGGCGACGCGGGGTGAAGAGTGATCTCTTCCATCCAGCTAAAAGAAATGATGAACTTCACTCCAGGTGGAGTAATCGTGGCGAGAAGACCGTAATTGGTTATGTCGGACGATTAGCTAACGAGAAGCGGATCTCAGATCTTCGCTATCTCGATCGCGACCCCTCGGTTCAATTAATAATTACCGGAGATGGACCGGCGCGGGAGAAATTACGGAGAGATTTGCCACATGCAATCTTTACCGGTTTTAAATCTGGAGTGGAGTTAGCAGAGGTCTATGCCTCGCTCGATCTCTTCATTCACCCTGGCCCTAATGAGACCTTTTGTCAGAGTGTTCAGGAAGCGCTGGCATCGGGTACACCATGCATCGTCCCCACTACCGGTGGTCCTTCAGATTTAGTTACTCACGGCGAAACTGGCTACATCATTAACACTCATCGTCCTGATGAATTGGTGGCTGCGGTTCACCACTTTATGATGCGAAAAGATCGAACTCAGATGCAACTAGCTGCCCGTGCCTCGGTTGTTGAACGTACATGGGAGCGGATTAATAGCGAGCTGATAAACCACTATCACGAGGTGCGGACTCACGTTCGGGCCATGAATGGAGCTGTAGCGTGAAGATTGTTCATGTGGCCAACTTTTATGGTCCCAATTCTGGTGGCATCAAGACCACGCTTCATGCACTTGGGCGGGGCTATCTCGAACATGGCCATGAGTTCATCTACATCGTTCCGGGAACTCGTTTGCAGAGTGAAGTGACTTCATATGGTCGAAAAATTGAATTGCCCAGCCTGCTTTTGCCTGGCAGCGGGGGGTATCAAATGATCAAGAGCAATCGCGAGCTTAAACGAGTGTTAGCCGAGATCAATCCCGATCGACTCGAAGTCTCTGATCGATTCACGCTACTTTCGCTCGGACGGTGGGCGCGTGCCCGCCAGATACCTTCAATCGCCTTTAGTCATGAAACCCTGGACGGATTGGCTAAGCGTTTTATTCCGTTACCGACTCCGATACGCAAGGCGCTAGTGCGGTGGCATAATCAAAAGCTCGCCAGCTCCTTTGACCAGATTATTGCGACCACAGATTTCGCGGCGCGTGAGTTTCGCGAAATTAAGTGTACAAATCTCGTGAAAGTTCCCTTGGGGGTTGATCTCACCACATTTCACCCCACCCATCGCGATCTTGCCTTTCGTGAGGAACTACTTCAGGGATCATCCATTCTGCTGGTGCATTGTGGACGACTCTCTCCCGAGAAGGAGCCCCAACGTTCTCTCGAAGCGTTACGAGAGCTTCGCAGCCGTGGCATCGATGCACGATTGATTATCATCGGGACTGGGCCGATGTGGAAGAAGATTCGCTCCTTAGCTAAAGATCTCCCGGTCGACACACTTGGATATATCTGTGATCGTCATCGTGTTGCACGGATTTTGGCGGCAGCAGATGTCTCTATTGCTCCCGGCCCATTGGAGACTTTCTGCCTTGCGGCGCTGGAGTCACTTGCTTCGGGGACTCCGGTAGTCGCTTCTGCAAGCAGTGCGGTCGGTGAATTTCTTGCACTCGATCAAGACATTCCAGCCGGTGCAGTTGCTGCCAACTCTGGCCGAGCATTTGCTGATGCCATTGAAGACCTACTTTCAACTCCAGGCGTTCGAGCTATGGCTCGCCACGTCGCTGAACAATTGCCTTGGACTCGCTCCATTTCGCTCATGTATCAAGCGCATGACATTTCTGCGATTGGAGAACTAGCACCTCACATGACCACTCGTCGTCGTGTTCGTATTGAGAGGGCATCATGACAACTCTGGTGCTCCCCACCTTTACCTTCGCTGTCATAGGCGATAGCGCCGCTTATGGGACGGGCGAGCTAGACGAGAGCGGAAATCCGCGCGGGTGGGCATGGCATCTTTCGAAAAGTTTCCGGTATGAAGGCGACTACCTCAATCACTCACGTCCTGGTGCGCAAAGCGCAGAAGTACTTAATGAGCAACTTCCGAAAGTTATCGGATTCGCACCCGACATCTGCGCAGTAGTCGCCGGTGGTAATGATCTGTTGCGCAATGGCTTTGATCCCGCTCTCCTCCATAAGAATCTCCGAGAGACCTGCCACCAACTTAAATCCACTGGTAGCGAAGTCGTAATGTTCGAATTGCACGATCCCAATCAATTGCTGCGACTTCCGCGATTACTCAAGCGCGTGTTGCGTCGACGAGTGGAGAGCGTCAATAGCGTCTATCGCAAACTTGAGAGTGAGCTAGATATCATCCTGATTCGCACTCGAGAAATTGAGGGCATTCACGATATTCGCAATTGGCATATCGATCGGATGCATCCAGGGCCGCGAGGACATCAAATTCTCGCCCGTGAAATCGCGCTACGCCTTCGTACCCGCGGTTGGAACCTACTTCTTCCTCAAATTCAGGAGGTAACCGTTCGCAGGAGTCGTGAAAACTGGCTCTGGCTTATCAAGAACGGTATACCGTGGTTCTTCAAGCGAAGCGTAGATCTCCTTCCTGCTGCATTGATATTGATGGCGATCGAATCGCTTCGAGTTATCGCGGAATCTCTCTCGCGTTTACATATTCGAAACAGTTAATCCCTTAGAGTGCTCGGATGAAACCGGCCGACCCACGATATCTGGGCGCAACTCTTACTGAGCAAGGTGCCAATTTTGCCATCTGGGCTGCTGCTGCCGACGCGGTGGAGCTCTGTCTCTTTAATGAAGTCAATGGTCACTTGCTGGAGACGCGCTTTGCACTCTCCCATCGCGACGGTCCCATCTTTCATGGCTACCTTGCTGGAGTAAAGAAGGGTCAGCGCTATGGCTATCGCATTTATGGACCATGGAACCCTGGGCTACCACTGACCGATGGCTTTGGAGTTGAGGTGCCGGATGGTTTCGACCCGCTAGAAGATTTAGAACCGCCCGAAGATTGTGAGGAACTAGAGGAACTAGAACTGCTCGATGCGCCGGGCAGCGCTCCAGGTGCAG
>CAIXHZ010000005.1 GCA_903919375.1 uncultured Actinomycetes bacterium
GTGAAGCAAGATATCAAGTGGGTCCCCAAGAATGTAGGGGAGTCGCTCTATATCCGCCCCTTCATGATCGCTACCGAAGTTGGCCTTGGTGTTCGTCCATCAAATCATGCAACTTACTTAGTTATTACTACTCCTGCATCTGCCTATTTCAATCCCAACAAGGCAGTGACGGTGTGGATCTCCACGGAATATGTTCGCGCAGCACCTGGCGGAACCGGCGCTGCGAAGACGGGCGGAAATTACGCTGGTTCACTCCTGGCTCAAAAGCAGGCGGCGCAAGAGGGTTGCGATCAAGTTGTCTGGCTCGACTCCAAGGAACGTTTCTGGGTCGAGGAGATGGGCGGTATGAATCTCTACTTCGTTAAGGGCAGCGGCAGTGATGCAACTATCTTTACGCCATCGCTTACCGGGACTCTTCTTCCTGGCATTACCCGCGACTCAATTCTTTCGGTTGCAAAAGATCTTGGATATAAAGTGGAAGAGGGAATGATCTCTGTCGATGATTGGCGCGATGGCGTTGCATCAGGGGAAATCACCGAAATCTTTGCCTGTGGAACAGCTGCAGTTGTCTCACCCATCGGGGCCGCTAAAAGCGCTGCCGGAACATGGACTACAGGAAACGGCGAACCTGGACCTATTACTGGTCAGATCCGCGAACACCTCTTGGGAATTCAGCATGGCACCATCGCTGACACCCATGGCTGGAACGTGCGCGTCAACTAATGAGTCCCCACGTGAACGATAACTTCCATATCTACGACACCACCCTTCGCGATGGCGCGCAACAAGAGGGTCTCAATCTCTCCGTGCATGACAAGTTAGCAATCGCACGTCATCTCGATGATTTGGGTGTCGGGTTTATTGAAGGCGGCTGGCCAGGTGCAAACCCTAAGGACACCGAATTTTTTAAGCGTGCTCAGACTGAGTTGAAATTAAAGAACGCCACCTTCGTTGCTTTTGGCGCCACTCGCCGCCCCAACGTTAAAGCGGCCGACGATGTATTACTTCGCGCACTCCAAGACTCTGGCGCCCCGGCAGTGACACTCGTGGCTAAGAGTCATGATCGTCATGTCGATCTCGCTCTCAAAACAAATCTCGATGAGAACTTAGCGATGATTCGCGACTCCATTAAATTCCTACGCGATGGCGGACAGCGCGTCTTTCTCGATGCTGAACATTTCTTCGATGGCTACCTTTCCAATAAGGCTTATGCCCTTGAAGTTGTTCGAACTGCGGCCGAAGCGGGAGCAGATGTCATTGCGC
This sequence comes from uncultured Actinomycetes bacterium, assembly GCA_903919375.1. Lineage (GTDB taxonomy): Bacteria > Actinomycetota > Actinomycetes > Nanopelagicales > Nanopelagicaceae > AAA044-D11. Next base: position 1,264 of record CAIXHZ010000005.1, read on the forward strand.
TCTGCGATACCAACGGCGGAATGCTTCCAGATGAACTTTCTCAGGTGGTGCACGATGTTCTTGGCGCAACTAGTGCGCGACTCGGCATTCATTGCCACAACGACACCGGGTGCGCGATTGCAAACTCACTTGCAGCGGTAGCGGCAGGTGCCACCCACGTTCAAGGAACACTCAATGGCTATGGCGAGCGAACCGGCAATGCCGACTTAGTAAGCATCATCGCTAACCTCGAATTAAAGAAGCACCAAAATGTTCTACCTACCGGTGCGCTGCGCGAAGCGTTCCGCATTTCACATGCCGTTGCCGAGGTAACAAACGTTGCCCCAAGTCCACGCCAGCCTTACGTCGGTGTCTCTGCCTTTGCTCATAAAGCTGGCCTGCATGCCAGTGCAATCAAAGTTGATCCAGCGCTCTACCAACATGAAGATCCAGCCGCTGTTGGAAACGATATGCGCATGTTGGTCTCTGATATGGCTGGCCGAGCATCTATCGAATTGAAATCACAAGAACTTGGCGTTGCACTCGGCGATGATAAAGAGGTCGTCGGTCGTGTGGTGGCGCGCGTGAAAGAGATGGAGTCTCGAGGCTTCACCTTTGAAGCAGCCGATGCCTCATTCGAACTCCTCTTGCGCGAAGAGATCGATGGTAAGCGACCACACTTCTTCACCGTAGATAAGTGGGAGACTCGAGTAATTGGTGGCGATAACGATGCCGTTACTTCAGAAGCCGAAGTAACCATCACCGCCCACGGCGAAGTTATCGTTGCAACTGGTTCTGGCAATGGTCCAGTCAACGCTATTGATACCGCACTTCGCTCTGGCCTCGAGAAGTTCTATCCCGAACTCTCGAAATTGGAATTGATCGACTACAAAGTTCGTATCCTCGAGGGACGTCTCGGTACTGGCGCAATAACCCGCGTATTGGTCGAGACCAGTGATGGCACAGGGGAGTGGAGCACTATAGGTGTCCACGAGAATGTGATCGCTGCCTCGGCCATGGCGCTTGAGGATGCAGTTACCTTTGGCTTACTCCGCCAAGGACGCAAACCCGAATAAGATCGACCCATGTCGGCAGAGCTCATCGCGAAGTATGAAGAGCATCTTGCCCTCGTGCGTAATCTTGCCGAAAATTCGATCAAAGGTTATGTCTCCGATCTCGAAGCCTTTCTTGCGCATTTAGATAAATTAGAAATTTCAGAGTTCCATAATTTAGAGCTCAGCCATCTACGTTCGTGGCTCGCCAATCAGCAGAGCACTGGCATAGCCAGGGCAACGCTGACTCGAAGAATTGTTTCGATTCGAGCTTTCACCTATTGGGCTGCGAGCCAAGGCTGGATCGCCCAAGATTTTGGTGCCGAGCTCTCTATTCCTAAACCAGCTAAACATTTACCCGATGTTTTAAATATTGCCGATGCCACAATCGTGATTGAAACCCTGCAGATTAAATTGGATCAAGATCCAACTCCACTGAATTATCGAGATGTCGCTCTTCTGGAAGTTCTCTACGCCTCGGGAATTCGCGTCTCCGAGTTATGCGGCCTAGACCTCGGCCACGTTGATCGCACTCGCAATACGCTTCGAGTCATCGGTAAAGGCGATAAGGAACGCGTGGTGCCCATCGGTTCACCTGCGCTCATCGCTATCGATAATTGGATTAGTTCGGGTCGAAGTGAGATTGCTACCGCCGAATCTGGTTCTGCGCTCTTTCTCGGAAGTCGCGGCAAGCGAATTGATCAGCGCACCGCTCGCGAAGTTGTCTACGAAGCGATGAAAGTTGTCGGCTCCACAATGGGACCGCATGGCCTGCGCCATTCCGCGGCTACTCACCTCTTGGAAGGTGGGGCCGATCTTCGAACCGTTCAAGAGATATTGGGCCATGCCTCGCTGGCCACCACCCAGATTTACACTCATGTATCGCCCGAGCGGCTAGCCGCTGCCTATAAGCAGGCTCATCCGCGCGCATAATTCGCCGGATTCGAGCAGATCGTGGTTTTTGGCACGCTCGCCATGCCCCTAGAATTACCCCCAGCAGATCGCCAGTTATGGAGATCTGACTTCACGCGGTTCAGTCCAACGCTAGTTCTGAAGTATTTCGAGCTAGATCGGATTAACCATTTCGGTCCGATGAAAATCGGTCGGTAATGAGCCGCTAGGGATCAGAGAAATTCTTTGATCGACAACCGAGTGCACAGTGTGCGGGTAATTCTGCGCGCAAGTGCAAAGAAGGAGTATGCCGTCATGGCAGTTGTAACAATGCGAGAGCTCCTCGACAGCGGAGTCCACTTCGGACACCAGACTCGTCGATGGAATCCAAAGATGAAGCGTTTTATTTTTGCAGAA
>CAIXHZ010000006.1 GCA_903919375.1 uncultured Actinomycetes bacterium
CCACGATTCATCAGTGCATCTTCACCCATCGCACGAATAGCAATCGCCACTGCGATAATTGCGCACATCGAAATAGTTACGGTACGAATAGGTGCAACGTTAACCAGAACGCTATTGATAAGTTTTTGACCGAGCGCAAAAATCAAGCCACCAACGATCGCCGCCTCAAGGATTCCCCAAGCACGAGCTGTTTGAGATGAAGCGCCCAATTTTTTGGAGAAGTGATCTCGAGTAGCTGAGTCGCGATAGATCGAAGCGAAGAGTCCTGGTCCTACCCATGCCAAACCGATCGAGATCATTACAAGGAAGTCTCGGAAACTTGAGACATTTCCGGTTGCAAGTTCGATCGCCCAAAAAGCGGCTGTTGCTACGATGCCAGAGAAGGAGTCAGCGATTCCGATAATAGCCACAGCAATGAAGACCGCTAGTGACGTCTTTCCAATTCCACCAGCCTTATGGACTTCAACTGAGGAAATAAAGGCGCCAATTATCCCGATTACTGGGGTGAAGGCGTAAAGCGTTGGCGAAATACGGTGGATCGCCTCACCATTGCGAAGCAGCAAGTATCGCAAGAGTGATTGCGGAAGGGCGGTGATAGACCGAACTCGCAAGTGGTAAGGCGTCGTCGCAAATGAAAGTTTGTGGTTTGCTTTTGCAAGGCCCTCGATAGTGTCGATTTCGGGCAAGAGTTGCTGAGTATTGGCAAACGAGAGTGGTGAATACTTACGCGCTCTCATCGTGGAGATAGTCGCTGTGAGAAGCACAATCATCGCAATGATGAAGGCGAAATCTTTCGGCATATAGGGCACCGAAGCTGCTGTCAGAGCAATGACATCGATCGCGGCAACGTTGGTCTGAGGTGATCCATTTCCGGTGGTTTGAATTGTGTAAGCACCTAGCGGCAAATCGGCAGGCAGGACCAAGGTATAGACAACATAGCCGGCAGTATTGGGATTGCTCGGAGTGAAGTTGCGCGGCGCTGCGCCAACGCGCATCAAGGAGACGGTCCAGTGATTTTCTACCGCTCCCCCACCCAACACAACTTGTTGCACCCGACCGCGTTCCCATGTAAGAAGCGGGATATCGACTGCGCGAGCCACGGAGGGGGCGATAAATGTGAAAAGTGTAAGAAGCAGCCCAAAGAGCGCTGGTGCTTTAATCTTCATTTTTCAACGCATCCATCACAAACCAGAAACCGACTATGCAGGGAACGATGATGAGAAGTGATTTAGGAGTTATTAATTTTCCAATAAAGGGAATCTTAAAGAATTCAACTCCCGAGATATCGGGAATCTTCGGATGTTGGATATCAGGAGTCGGGTTTGCATCACCTTTTACGACATAACCGCTAATGGGATCGCCACTGATAATGCGGTGGGTGAAAGTTCCTACAGGAGTGCCATCAAAGCGGCGAGCGGTATAGGAGACGATGGAGCCAATTTTAGGATTGATACGTGCAGGAGGGGCGAGAAAGACGACATCACCAGGATTAATGGTCGGAACCATAGATCCAGTAAGAACGATACGTGCCTTCATCAATCCCATCGCGGAAGAGACCGAGAAGAGCACGAGGATGGCGGTGAGAACATAACCAATGTTGCGAGTGTAGGTGGTGAGTTTTCGCTCTACTTTTTTTGCGCCTACCGTGACGCGCTCACGTGGAGCTTGAACAAAGAGTTTGGATTTGCTTTCGATGACCTCAGTGGGGGTGATCAGTGCAGTTTTTTCACCAAAGACAGATGAGAGTGTTACGAGAATCTTAGAATCGTAGGAGTTGGACTCGCCCTCGATCCGGATATCTTCGTGCTCAGTAACGAATACTTCCCGGCTCATTAGTGAGGTGTGGACTCGAGGGTGATCTTGTAGACCTGACCAGCGTTGGCAAAACTGTCAATTTGGTCTGCGTCAAAGGTAATTTGAAGTGAGCCGGCAGTATCTGTCGTCGAGTCGGTTGCGGCTTCTACATCGACAAAGGAAGCGGTTACCGGCGTGACTGTCGATGAGTCCTTGTAGTAAAAGCGGAAGAGATCTTGGGTGGTGTAGTTGCTTCCGTTGGTACCAGTTTCAGAGACCATAAGTGGCGTGGAACTGGAATTCGAGAAGACGCGAACAATGAAGTCGCTTCCTGCACAGGCATTAGGAATATTTTCCAAGTAGATCGAGTCGAGTGTGAAGACTCCGCCTTGAGCTTTGTTTACAAAGCCGGCATATGGCGTCAAGGTAATTGTTGTTCCAGCAGTGCAAGTTGTTGCCTGCTTTACGCCTTGACCGTATTCAACGGAATTAGCTGACGTATTAATCCTGGCGGCTAAGGCATAGCCCGTTACGCCAATAACCCCGGCCATGACAAGGGCAATGAGGCGCTTGCGCCCGCTAGGGGCTGCGCTTTCATCTTCTGACTCTTCCAAGTGATCGCCGTCGTAGGACGAATAATCGTCGTACTCGTCGAATTCACCAGAGTCACCCAAGTTCAGGATGGCCATGAAGGCCGCCCTGAAGGCCGAGGGTGACGCCTTCGGCCACGTTCCGGCATTGTTTCCGTGACGGCTTCCGTCAAGACAG
>CAIXHZ010000007.1 GCA_903919375.1 uncultured Actinomycetes bacterium
AATAACAAAAGCGCTATACCCCAGGGTGTTATATCCAATACCTACGTGGAGATCCTCTTTCAGCAAAATCGAAGACCAATCGCCCACCGATACTTCACCAATGGTGGCAAGGAGTGAACCGAGTGAAATTAGATACAGGAAATTCTTGATGTGCTGCGGGATGGGCTCATTATTAGGGACGGCAGCATTGCGCTTAACATCTAGCTCATCCACGCTTTTGGGCAAGAGCGCATTATTGATTGCGACTACTCCGACCATTGCTATGGCAATGTTGATAGAGATGTGAACAGCTGGCGTGAGAAATTTTGCTACCGAGCCAGCAATCAACGAAGCCGTGAGCGCCCCGATGCTCCATGCACCGTGGAATGAGGGCATGAGCGATCGTCCGGTGTACTCCTGAATCATCGAACCCTGGGTATTGCAGGCCACATTTGCCAAGGAATATGTCATACCTGCCGAGAATGCGATGAGCGGCAATTGCCACAAGTGGTTAGCAAATCCATAGGCTACTTGCGATGCACCCACTCCAAAGAGAACGATGCGAGCCATCGTTCGAGTCCCCAAGTAGGTGGCGATGCGGCGACCATAAAGATTGCCCACAATCGCACCGAGATTGCCGAGCATGATGCTCAAGCCGAACGCGGTATCCGAAGAATGAGTCTGAGATTTAATTTCAGCAAAGCGAGCAGATGTTGCAGCCACTGCCATGCCCATAAAGAAGAAGGTGACTCGAAGTCCCCATCTCGCTCGATTGACTCGGGCGATATCGGGGGTCGAGTTCACAGGGCGAGTCTACTCTCGCGGGTTATAAATTTAAGGCAAGTCTAAATCTGGTAAATAAACTCCACTGGCGTAGTCACCATATCTTGGGTAATCACTCGATTTGCCCCAATCGCACTTCCGGATCCAATAGTGATATTCCCAATTACGCGAGCCCCTGAACCAATAATCACATTGTTCTGAATAGTGGGGTGGCGCTTGCCTTTAACATAGCCACGCGAGCCAAGGGTGACATCGTGATAGATCATGACGTCATCGCCAATAATTGTGGTCTCACCAATTACAACACCCATACCGTGATCGATAAAGAAGCGACGTCCAATAGTGGCGCCCGGATGAATCTCTACACCTGTAGCAGTACGTGACCAGTTAGCCCAGATTCGTGCCAGAAGTTTAAAGTGCCTGCTCCAAAGAAAGTGTGCGATCCGATGGTTCCATACTGCATGTACTCCTGGATAGGTCAGCGCAATCTCCAGCAGATTGCGCGCCGCAGGATCGCGCGCAAGTGCGGTTTCGAGATCTTCTTTGATCGTTGCAAACATCAATTAATCCATCAAATCCTTATAAAGGATGGTGGAGAGATAGCGCTCACCGAAGGATGGGAAGATGACCACAATAATCTTGCCAGCGAACTCTGGACGCTTGGCAATTTGGCACGCTCCCCAAGCTGCTGCACCTGATGAGAAGCCACCGAGGATGCCCTCTTCGCGAGCTATGCGGTGAGCGTAAGCAATGGCATCTTCGTTCGATGCATCGAGAACCTCGTCGTAGATTTTCGTATCGAGAATCTCTGGAATGAAGTTTGCGCCAATTCCTTGAATCGGGTGGCCAGCTGGTGAACCACCATTAAGAATCGGTGATGCTGCTGGCTCTACTGCAAAGACTTTAATATCAGGATTCTTCTCTTTAAGAGCTTGGCCGATACCGGTAATTGTTCCGCCAGTTCCGATACCAGCAACAATCGCAGCGACTTTGCCATCAGTATCGCGCCAAATCTCTTCCGCTGTTGTTTTGCGGTGAATGGCTGGGTTAGCTGGGTTGGCAAATTGGCGAACCAACACTGCGCCTGGCTCTTGCCCTAACTCTTCTGCCTTAGCAACAGCTCCGCGCATACCTTCTGCTGCAGGAGTAAGTACTAGTTCTGCGCCAAAGGCACGGAGAAGTGCGCGACGTTCCTTCGACATTGAATCCGGCATCGTGAGAATAACTTTGTAACCACGAGCTGCACCAACCATCGCAATTGCGATACCAGTATTTCCTGAAGTCGCTTCGATAATTGTTCCGCCTGGCTTTAATTCGCCAGAGCTTTCAGCGGCATCGACCATGGCAATACCAATTCGATCTTTAACAGTACTAGTTGGGTTGTAGAACTCGAGCTTGGCATAGACCTGAGCAGCTGCGCCATCGGTGACTCGATTGAGGCGAACAAGTGGAGTATTACCAACGACCTCTGTAATGTTTTGGTAAAGCGGCATCTAATCTCTCCCTCTAGAAAAATGAATAGTGAAATTCTAGAAGTGATTGCCCAATATGACTAAAGGCTAATCATTTGCAGGTGCTATTTATCCTCACCTTTTCGAACGCTTTGCATGATCTGGCTGATTGCGAGCGCGCTAAAGAAGATCATGGAAACGGCAAAGCCGCTCCAGAGCGATACCGGAACTTTTCGCGAGAAGACGATGACATAAAGGTCGGGCAAGTAGAAGAAGATCGCAGTGAGGATCGTTGCCCGTCGCAATCCAAGGCGATCTTTCTTCAGGAAAGCCAGGGCAATGTCGGCCGAGTATTTGGCATATGGGATTGATGTAGCGAGGTCCACCACTAAGTAAGCCCAGAAGTGGATCCCATATTGATTAAAGAAATAACGAATCCCAAAAGCTCTCCCTATGCTCCATGCCAGAACCAGCGCGCCCCACACGAGCTTGGTGGCTCGCTTTTCGACAATTGTGACCAGCTTTGGCGTATCCATAGGCTGGTAATCGTAGGCTGAGGATCACCTGAGTAATACCCTTAACCCCTATGACTTCTAACAATCTCTCTGCCGCGGCCAATAAGCGCACTGGCTATGTCATCCACGTGATGACGGCCAGCGGGGCGGTAGCAGGCATGTTTGCCCTCAACGCCGTAATAGATGGCCATTGGCGTTCCTGCCTGATCTGGCTCATCATCTGCCAGATTCTTGATGGCCTAGACGGTCCGATTGCCCGACGATTTGATGTTGAAGTTCACGCACCACGGATTGATGGCCACATCCTAGATTTAGTCGTCGATTACATCACCTGCGTTCTGGTGCCGGTCGCGCTACTGATTCGGCTTCATCTGCTCCCGCACCATTGGGAGACACTGACGGCATCAGCCATCTTTCTCTCATCAGCGCTTTGGTTTGCTCGTACCGATCTTGAGACGCAGGATCATTGGTTTAATGGCTTTCCCGCAGTCTGGAATTTAGCGGTGCCAACCTTTCTGATCACTGGCGTCTCTACTAAAGGGGTACTTATCTACACCTTTATTTTGGGAACCAGCCAACTCACCACCTTTAAAATTCCGCACTTAGTGAGAGTGAAGGCACTTCGCAAGATCACGCTCCCGCTGACCGTTATCTATCTCGCCAACCTGACCTATTTCAGTTTGAAGTACTCCGATACTCGGGGCATAGATTTCGATGCCTGGCAGGGCGCAATCTTCGTACTCTTTCCCGTCTATATTCTGCTCATCTCGATCTGGCGCACCTGGTTTAGCCAGGTTCGGATTCCACTTCTCGGAAAAATCGTCGAGTAGTTAGACTTATCGCATGGCGAAAAATATCAAGAAGGAATCTGAACTCTCATTCCCCGTCCAACTCAACGACGATGAGCTCAAAACCAAGATCGACCCACTCTCTTTTGATGTGCTTCGCAATGGCGCGACCGAGCGACCATTTACGGGTGAATATTACGAATCAGATAAAGTCGGAAGTTACCGCTGCAAGGCATGCGCTGCCGAACTCTTTAAGAGCGAGACCATGTTCCACTCTGGTTGTGGTTGGCCTTCTTTCTATGCCCCCACCAAGGATGATGCCGTTGTCCTCATCGAAGATCGTTCGTTAGCACCTCGCGTTCGCACCGAAGTACGTTGCGCCAATTGTGGATCTCACCTGGGCCACGTCTTTGAAGGCGAAGGTTTCGATACTCCCACCGACGAACGTTGGTGCATTAACTCAGTCTCACTTATTCTTGAAGAGAAGAATTAACTAAAGGGTTGGAGCCGGGCAATCTCTACTTTGATGCAGAGATCTTCCACAATATTTAGGCCGTGCTCAAAACCTCGGTCGGCTTGATCTTGATTCTCAATCCCTAACTGCATCCAGAAAGTTCCGACTCGTGCCTCGATCGCTGCATCCATTACAGGCTGAATATCTTCAGATTTACGAAAGACATCGACGATATCGATGTGGCCAGGAACGTCAGCGAGTGACTTATAAACCTTCTCGCCAAAGAGCTCTTCCAGTACGGGATTGATATAAAAGAATTGATAGGGCGAATTTTCTCGCAAGTATTGAGCCACTTGATAGCTCGCACGATCGGGCTTATTGGAAACTCCCACAATTGCTACTGTTTTTGCTTTCGCCAAAATCTCGCGCACTTGCTCGTCATTAGGATTGAGAATTGCCATAGGAAGAGCCTAGCTCGTCACTCGAGTTAAGAGGGTTGCTTTATTCGACGCACTTGAATAAAGGCGATCATCGCTCCGACAAACATCGCAATTCCCATCTTGGGAAGAGATCCAGAGTGGGCAGTTGCAAGTAGGGCTGCGATAAAGGCGCTCGATAACGCTTGAATTAATCCCACTAGTGCTGAGGCCGCGCCAGCGTTCTGTGGAAATGGATGCATAGCTAGCGTCATCGTGTTTCCACCAAGTCCAGGTGCACAGCCGAAAGAGAGGGCAATGGTGAGGATCAAGATCCACAAGGGTGCTTTCACGAGAGCGGCGATAAGCAGAAATACCGCGGCCGTACTCTGCATCGCAGTAAAGCCGCGCAGCATTTTATGAACTCCATATTTGGAAACGAGTTTCATGTTTATTCGATTTGAGGCAACCAAGCCAAGTGCGATGATTCCAAAAATCAGACCAAAGCGCCCTTTATCGACACCATACGTGCCCATCAAAACTGCTGGCGATGACGATACATAGGCGAAGGTAATGAAGCCGGCTCCCATAGTGATCACCGAAGCTGCGCGAAATTCCGCATTCTTTAAAATATTTCCATAGGTGACTGCGACTCTGACAAAGCCATGGCTATTGCGGTTATCGGCCGGATGACTCTCTTCTAGTCGCATTACGGCGATAAAGCAGTAGATTCCAAAGAAGACGAGGGCGTAGAAGATCCATGGCCAACTCCCCCAGTGAAGGATGAGTGAACCCAGTGAAGGTCCCAGAATGGGTGAGAGGAGAAAGACCATGCTCATACCCGACATTGCCTTGGAAAGCTCGTCGCCACTAAATCGATCACGAGCAACAGCGTCGGCGTTCTCCACCGGAGAGATCCCCGACAGGAGTCCACTGGGAGTCAGTATTAAAACCAAGCTTTTCACAGAGCTGAGAGGCTGACATCTC
>CAIXHZ010000008.1 GCA_903919375.1 uncultured Actinomycetes bacterium
GCCTCGATCGGTGTGATCGGATTCTTGCTTATTCGGTTAACGCTGCAACCGCTAACTGATGTGGAAGAAACTGCAGAGGCTATCGCCGATGGTGATTTATCCGCTCGACTTCCGGAAGTAAATGAAAATACCGAGGTCGGACGACTCACTCATTCACTCAATAAAATGCTCTCTCGCATCGAAGAATCTTTTGCGATTCGGTTGGAATCCGAATCCAAACTTCGCCGGTTTGTAGCAGATGCCAGCCATGAACTTCGCACCCCACTTACTGCAATTCGTGGCTTTGCTGAACTCCACCGCCAAGGAGCTGTTCAAGGCGAAGAGAAGACGAAGGAATTGATTGGTCGAATCGAAATGGAATCGATTCGTATGTCTGGCCTGGTTGAGGATCTCTTGCTTCTGGCTCGTTTAGATCAATCCCCTGAAATTGAGAAACTCCCCGTTGATCTAGACCATCTCATTAAAGAAGTCGTCGCCTCTGCCCAAGCGGCTGGTCCAGAGCACCCCATCACCGTGGAGCTAAGCCCCGATGAAAGTTTTGTGCTGGGGGATGCCGCGCGAATTCATCAGGCGGTAGCTAATTTGCTCGCCAATGCTCGTACGCATACCGATGCCGGAACGACGATTACGGTTTCAATGAAGCACTTGGATAACGAAGTTCAAGTAATTGTGGCCGATCAAGGCGATGGCCTCTCGCCTGAAGATCAGGAAAAAATATTCGAACGCTTCTATCGCGCCGATCCATCGCGAGTACGTGTGCGCGGTGAAGGTAGCGGCCTTGGGCTTTCGATCGTTGCCGCTGTCATGGCGGCGCATGGCGGAACTGTCTCAGTGAAATCCGATATTGGCGAAGGTGCCAGCTTTACCTTGCACTTCCCACTTCAAGAGAACTAACTGACTTATCCGAGATCAGGGTTTGCTTCCATCGCGCGAAGCGTTGCAATGCGCTCTGCAAGTGGTGGGTGAGTAGAGAACAAGTTCGAAACACCTTTGCCATCGAGTGGTGATTCAATCCAAATATGGGCAACTGCATTCGATTTCTGCCGCACCACAGTGGTGTCTTGCTGCAAGACTTCGAGCGCTTCACGCAAGCCAGCTGGATTTCGAGTAAAAGCCACCGCCGTGGCATCAGCAAGTGCTTCGCGGCGGCGAGAGATGGCAGAGCGGAGAAGTATTGCTGCAAGTGGCGCCAAAATAAGAATAACGAGTGAGGCAATCAGAGCGATCGGATTTGAATTCTCATTTCGATCCCGATCCCGATCTCCGCCGGTAAACCACATCATGCGCATGAGGAAATCACTGAGTAGGGCAATCGCCCCAGCTGTTGTTGCAGCTACTGCCGAAACCAAGGTGTCGCGATTGGCAACGTGTGCCATTTCGTGAGCAATAACGCCTTGCAACTCAGTGCGATTCATTACTTCGAGAATTCGAGTAGTAAAGGCAATGACTGCGTGATCTTCATTGCGACCAGTAGCAAAGGCATTGGGAGCGTTATCTTCAACAATTGCAATCTTTGGCATCTTAAGGCCACTTGCAACGCAAACTTCTTCTACCAAATTGTAGAGATCGGGAGCTTGATCACGTTCGATAACTTTTGCACCAGTCATGGTCATCACCAGAGTGTCGGAGGCGTAATAAGAACCCCAGACGGATGCGAGTGCAATTCCGACGGCGAGTGGGACTATTCCAGCAGTTGTCATATGACCAAAATAAGTCGCGGCGGCAAAAACTACAGCGGTTATCAAGACACCCATACCGAGCAATAAACCTATTGTTTTACGCTGGTTAGCGCGTTGAAGCGCGCGAAAGTTCAGGGTGCTTCCCGCCATTATTAGAACTTAACTTGTGGGGCGTTGCGGTCTGTGGGATTTTCCACAACATAAAATTCGCGAGCGCTCACCTTGGCCATTCCCGTAAAGAGGTTTGAGGGGAAAGTCTTTACCGCTTGATTGAGTGATCGGACGTTATCGTTATAGAACTGACGAGCGAAGGAGACTTTATTCTCTGTTGTCGATAACTCTTCTTGAAGCGCGAGGAAGTTAGCTGATGCTTTGAGATCTGGATATGCCTCAGAGACCGCGAGCAAGCCACGAAGTGCTTGGGTGAGTTGACCATCGGCTGCTGCAACATCATGGATGCCGCTGGCTGACGTCGCCTTAGCGCGAGCGTTTACAACGCTCTCGAGCGCTGACTTTTCATGCGCTGCATAACCTTTAACGGTCTCAACTAAATTGGGAATCAAATCTGAGCGACGCTTGAGTTGTACTTCGATCTGCGCATACGCCTCATCGACTGAGACATTGAGTCGGACGAGTCGGTTGTAGGTAAGGACTGTGAATGCGAAGAGAAGGACTACTACTGCTACGAGAATTAGAGTTGTGGACATGACTACAGAATAGTCGCGTTACTTGATCTCTGTCTTGTGGAAGTTGAGCCAGGACTTGCTCGCCGTAGGTCCGCGCTGGCCTTGATAACGAGAGCCGTAGAGCGCAGAACCATAAGGATGCTCAGCAGGTGATGAGAGTTTGATGAGACAGAGCTGACCAATCTTCATGCCGGGATGCAATCGAACGGGGAGGTTAGCGACATTGGAAAGCTCGAGTGTGATGTGACCCGAGAAACCTGGATCGATAAATCCTGCGGTGGAGTGGGTCAGTAACCCGAGACGACCAAGCGAAGATTTCCCTTCGAGGCGACCAGCGATGTCATCAGGCAATGTGATCACTTCATAGGTACTGGCGAGGACAAATTCACCTGGGTGGAGAATAAAATCTTCGTGCGGTTCGACAACTACCTCACGCGTAAGGTCAGGCTGTTCGATGGATGGGTCGATCACGGAGTACTTGTGATTTTCAAAGACTCGGAAGAAGCGATCGAGGCGGACATCGACACTGGACGGCTGGATCATTACCTCGTCAAAGGGCTCGACTTTGACGCGGCCATCTTGAATCTGGGAGCGAATATCGCGGTCACTAAGTAGCACGGGAAAACCCTATCTTGCGGGGCACCCTTGATTAAGTTACTGACCAGTAGCATTATTGTGCCATGAGCCATTACACCGCCAATCTCCGCGATATCGAATTCTGTCTCTTCGACCTCTTGGGCCGAGAATCCATTCTGGGCACCTCGCTCTACAAGGAGCTTGATCGCGATACTGCGATGGGCATGCTCGAAGAGGTTAAGCGAATGTCGGAGAACGATCTCGCCGCCTCTTTTGTTGAAGGTGATCGACTTGGTGTTGATTTCAACAAAGCGACTGGCGATGTGAAGTTGCCGGAGAGTTTTAAGAAGTCTTATCGCGCCTACATGGATGGCGAGTGGTGGCGTATTGATGCTCCAGTCGAACTCGGTGGCACCGCAATTCCAGCATCACTTCGTTGGGCGATTGCCGAGATGGTCTTGGGTTCAAATCCATCGATCCATATTTACGCCTCTGGCACTTCATTTGCACAAGTCGCTTATTACTTAGGCACCGACGAGCAAAAAATTATGGCTAAACATATGGTCGATCGCGAGTGGAGTGCCACTATGCAATTGACTGAACCCGATGCGGGTAGCGATGTCGGTGCTGGTCGATCCAAGGCAGTTCAACAGCCTGATGGCACGTGGCATATCACTGGCACTAAGCGCTTTATTACATCTGGAGATTCTGATCTCTCTGAAAATATTATGCACTTTGTTCTCGCTCGCCCTGAAGGAGCAGGTCCCGGCACTAAAGGTCTGAGCCTCTTCTTAGTTCCTAAATTCATGTTCGATCTCAAGACTGGCGAACTAGGAAAGCGCAATGGCGTTTACGTCACAAATGTTGAACACAAGATGGGACTTAACATCTCATCCACCTGCGAAATGAATTTGGGTGAGAAAGAACCTGCCGTTGGTTACTTGTTAGGCGACGTTCATAATGGCATCGCCCAGATGTTTAAGGTCATTGAATTCGCTCGCATGATGGTGGGAACAAAAGCCATCGCGACACTGAGCGCTGGCTATCAACAAGCACTTGCCTATTCAAAAGTTCGCATCCAAGGCGGTGATATGAAAGTGATGAACGATAAAGCTAGCCCCCGCGTCTCCATCATTCATCATCCTGATGTTCGTCGCTCACTCATTACCCAAAAGGCCTATTCCGAAGGAATGCGCGCACTCGTTCTTTACACCGCCTCTATTCAAGATGCGGTAGCAATTGCTCGCGCCGATGGCGATGAATCACAGATTAAGGATCTCGAAGCGCTTAACGACCTCCTTCTCCCGATTGTTAAGGGTTATGGATCGGAGAAGTCCTGGGTTTTGCTTGGTACTGAATCACTTCAGACCTTTGGTGGAAGCGGCTTTACGCAAGATTGGCCACTCGAACAATATGTTCGTGACGCCAAGATCGATACCTTGTATGAAGGTACTACTGCAATTCAAGGACTCGACTTCTTCTTCCGCAAGATCGTTAAAGATGGTGGTCGCGCCATTGGATTGCTTGCAAAAGAGATCGGTGCTTTCGCTGCCAGCGGCGGTGAGCTCGCTGATGAAAAGGCCGCCCTTGGAAAAGCACTCGCCGATGTCAATGGCATGATGGGAGTCCTCGTCGGATTTGCAATGGAATCTCAGGAGAAACCTGAAGAGATTTACAAGGCGGGTCTTCAAACTTCGCGCCTACTTATGGCCGCAGGTGAAACCATCATCGCTTGGTTGCTTCTGCGCCAAGCTGAAATTGCAATGGCAAAGTTGCCTAGCGCTGGCCGCGATAGTGATTTCTACACCGGAAAAATCGCAGCGGCTAAATTCTTTATTCGCACCGTACTTCCGCATTTGACTGCAGAGCTAAAGATTGTGGAAGCAGAGACTGGCGCGATTATGGATATCCCGGAGAGCGCTTTCTAACTTTCTTCGATCTCTTTTCCGATATGGTTGCGCGGTGCTTACAAAACATCGCGCCAAAATCTTTCTCTTCTTCGGCGCCCTTACCTTTGCTTTCAATGGCGTAGTCGCCAAAGTCGTTCTCCAAAATAGCCTCGATGCTTTTCATATGGTGGAGATCCGAGCTGCCGGTGCATTTCTTGTAATTTTCGGCGTTCTCTTCCTGCGCAACAAGCGAGCAATACTTGTCACTAAACCCGAACTTCCCGGAATGATCGCGTTTGGTTTAATTGGTATCGCAGCGGTTCAATTCTTCTACTTCATCTCTATTCGTTTGCTCGATGTCAGCATCGGGCTGCTCATTGAATTTACTGCCCCCATTTGGATTGCGCTCTGGATGCGCTTTGTGCAGAAGAAGCACGTCTCACCGTTAATGTGGTGGGGTCTAGCTGTAAGTTTTGGTGGAATGGTTCTCCTCGCGCAAGTCTGGAAGGGCCTCACACTCAGTGGGTGGGGAGTTATTGCGGCGCTACTCGATGCCTTCGCTCTCGCTGGTTACTTTCTTATCGGTGAAAAGCTCGGCAAAGCCAAAGCTAGCGATGTCATGCTCGCATGGGGCCTGGGCGTCACCACCCTGCTCTTCTCGATAATTAAACCGTGGTGGAGCTTCCCGTATTCCATCTTCACTCAGTCGATGGCACTACCTGGACCACTTCATGGCCATAACGCACCTGGGTGGATGCTCATTCTCTGGGTGATTTTGCTCGGCACCGTCGTCCCGTATTTCTGCGTGCTTACTGGCCTCAAAGGTCTTAACGCCTCTACCGCGTCAGTCATTGGCATGCTGGAGCCGATCTTTGCCGGCATTTTCGCCTGGTGGTGGATCAATGAGCGCCTATCTGCCGCTCAATTAATGGGAGCAGCTGTCGTTTTGGTTGGGATTTATCTCGCCGACCGAGCCAAGAACTTGTTGTAAATTCACCTTATGGAAATCTTCTCAGACTTACTCGCTGCCAATAAGGATTTCGCTGCTTCATTTAAATCAGAGGCGCTCACCGGTCAGGCACGTAAAGGCCTCGCTATTGTGACGTGTATGGATTCGCGTATTGATCCGCTTCATATCGTAGGTATGGAGGCGGGGGATGCAAAGATTCTTCGCAACGCCGGTGCTCGCGTAACTGATGACGTTCTTCGTACCTTAGTTCTGGCTACACACTTGCTTGGAGTCAATCGCATTCTTGTGATGCCACATACTGATTGTCGAATGGCATCGGCTACTGAGGATCAGATTCACGCAACTATTCTTGAAAAATCGGGCGTCGATACTCGCGGAATTGAAATTCGCACCGTGGCTGATCCTCTTGCAGCACTGAAGCAAGACTTAGTTCGTATCGAAAGTTATCCCTTGCTTGCTAAAGATATGAAAGTCATGGGCGCTATCTATGATGTTGCAACAGGGTTACTGACACCTATTAACTAATTAAGCGCACGAAAAAACTCCGCTCATGACATTGAGCGGGGTTTTTTTATTCTCTCGTATTACTTCTTAACGGTAATTCCTGCCGCGGTTAGCGCTGCATTGAATGCAGTATTGGCATCAGCGATTGCTTTCTGATGCGCTGCCTTAGCCGCTGCATTAGCTGACTTGAGATCACTGTTCGCCTTGGCAAGTGCTGCCTTAGCTGCAACCTTATCGGTCATCGCCTTGGCTGCTGCAACTGCGGTGGTATGTGCTGTCTTTGCAGCAGTCATTGTTGTGACAAGCGCATCCTTTGCTGCTGTATACGCAACCTTTCGAGCTGCAGCTGCTGCGGTGCGTGCTGCCTGCTTTGCAGCGGCATTAGTACCAGCAACTTTCTTTGTCACAGTAGTGGTATCTGCAGCGTATGCACTTGTTGTTAGTGCTGATACTGCGATAGCTGTCCCGAGCGCCACTGCTGAATAAAGTTTTCTGCTTCTCATTTATTACTCCTTAAATCTTAAGGTCATAATTTGGCCTTGAGTGAAAGATAGAGCGGTTAGGTGAGCAGGGGGTGACCTTTCGCTGGTAACTACCTGAGAGTTATTAGTCGAAACTGGATTCGGTATTGAAGTTGGTAAATCCAGCTGGCGGCTGAGTTGATTGGGCCGGCGCGCTGCCTTGCTGATTGTTCTGACCATTTTGTGATGAATAAGTAGATGAATATTGAGAGGCTGGCGCCATATCGCTAAAGCGAGCGAAGTGGAGCTGGGCCGAGACGGTAATGGTGCGAGTGGGGCCGTTACGGTGCTTGGCGACATTGAGATCTGCTTCACCGGAGCGAGCCGAACCGTCATACATATCATCACGGTGGAGCAAGATAACTACGTCTGCATCTTGTTCGATCGAACCAGATTCGCGCAAATCCGAAATCATCGGCTTCTTATCAGCGCGCTGTTCGGGTCCACGGTTGAGCTGTGAGATCGCAATGACGGGAACTTCGAGTTCTTTCGCGAGGAGTTTCAAGTTACGTGAGAACTCAGATACTTCTTGTTGACGGCTCTCAACTTTTTTGCCTGATGTCATCAACTGCAAGTAGTCGATGACGATTAATTTGAGGTTGTGCTTCTGCTTAAGGCGACGGGCCTTTGCACGAATCTCCATTAATGACATATTGGGAGAATCATCGATAAAGAGTGGAGCGTTGGAGATCTCTCCCATACGTTTGGCAAGCCGCGCCCACTCTTCATCATTGAGGGTTCCGGATCGAATGTTATTGAGTGCAACGCGCGCTTCGGCAGAGAGCATACGCATTGTGATTTCCGAACGGCTCATTTCGAGCGAGAAGATAACTACCGCATCGCCTTCGTGGATCGATGCGTAGCGTGCAATATCAAGGCCGAGTGTTGATTTACCCACTGCAGGACGCGCAGCGAGAACGATCATATTGCCAGGATGGAAACCATTAGTGAGTGCATCGAGATCTTTAAAGCCACTCTTCACGCCAGAGCCGACAACTCCCTTAGAGATATTTTCAATCTCATCGAGTGCGGCGGGCAGGAGATCAGCGAGTTTGATGTAATCCTCAGAGGTTCGTTGTTCGGTGACTTGATAGACCTCGGCTTGCGCCTGATCTACCGCATCATCAACTTCGCCCTCTTTGGAGAAACCGAGCTGAACGATCTTTGTTCCCGCTTCAACGAGACGACGCATGACTGCGTGATCACGAACGATTCGCGCGTAGTAACCAGCATTTGCTGCTGTTGGTACAGATGAAATTAAAGTGTGGAGATATGGCGCGCCACCTGCACGCGCAATATCACCACGCTTGGTTAACTCGGAGGCGACTGTGACTGGATCGGCAGGTTCGCCGCGACCGTAGAGATCTAAAATTGCATCGTAGATAAGTTCGTGTGCTGGGCGATAAAAATCGCGATCCTTCAATACTTCAACCACATCTGCGATTGCATCTTTACTCAACAACATTCCACCAAGTACGCCTTGTTCGGCAACGAGATCTTGTGGTGGTGTGCGTTCGAACTCGGCGCCAGCGTTGACTAGCCCGCGATCGTTATTACCGCGGCTGGGGAGTTCGGAGATGCTCATGCACGTATTCTCCTTAAGGCCACTGACATTCCCCTATATCCCAGGGACGGGCCTGTGCATGTGCCTGTGGGAAAGCTGTGTGCGAGGGGGTAGAAGTTGTGGATAGACCGTGGAAAACTCACTCAGGAAAGTGGATTCCACGCTCATTTACGCTCAATGCCTTGGGGATAAAGAAAATTTTTTCTGTCTCACTATGTGAAAAACCCCGCCCTGTAAAGAGCGGGGTTTTTCAGGATGAAGCTAATTAAGCAGCAACAACATTTACGTTGATGTTAGCCACGATACCGGCGTGGATCGCAATCTTTGCAGAGTGCTTTCCAACAAGCTTGATGTGACCAGCGGTACGGATGCTGTGGCGATCGATATCTAGACCGGTTGCAGACTTGATGGCTGCAGCGATCTCCTTATCGGTAACAGAACCGAAGAGGTGACCTGTTCCGCCGACCTTTGCCTTAACGGTGATCTCAGCAGCTTCGAGCTTTGCCTTGACCTCTTTAGCGTGGTCGAGAGATTGAATCTCACGAGCTGAACGGGCACGACGGATGCTCTCGATCTGCTTCTCGCCGCCGACTGACCAGGCAATTGCCTTGTTGTTCGGAACGAGGAAGTTGCGGGCATAGCCATCTTTTACAGTAACAACGTCACCGGCAGCGCCGAGACCAGCCACTTCACGAGTAAGGATGAGTTTCATATTGGGGTCCCCTTATCGTGCTGTCGATGTGTAAGGCAGAAGTGCCATTTCGCGGGAATTCTTTACCGCGGCGGCAATCTGACGCTGATGTTGTGTGCAAGCACCGGTTACTCGGCGAGCGCGGATCTTGCCGCGATCGGAGATGTACTTGCGAAGGAGGTTGATGTCCTTGTAATCGATATAAGTAGCTTTATCGCGGCAGAAAGAACAAGGCTTCTTCTTGAACTTCTTCAGCGCTGCAGCTGACATCTTTGTTTGCTTAGGCTTTGGCTTAAGCGTCTTATTATTTCTTGCGCCCACTGTGGTGCTCCTTTTGGGATGCCCTGCTTAATTTCTTAAACAGGAATGGTTGGTTGATTAATTAGAACGGTGGTTGATCATCGGAGCCAGCTGAAGACCAGCCGCCACCGACAGGAGCTGCAGACCATGGGTCTTCAGCTGAAGAAGCATCTGCAGGTGCAGAGTAAGAACCACCAGCGCCGCCAGCAGGACGAGTTGTCTTGGTGACCTTTGCGGTTGCATTGCGAAGTGATGGACCTACTTCGTCAACTTCAACCTCAAAGACGGTGCGCTTTTCGCCCTCTTTGGTTTCGTATGAGCGTTGCTTCAAACGACCTGAAACAATTACGCGCATTCCGCGAGTAAGTGACTCAGCAACATTCTCAGCTGCTTGACGCCAAATTTGGCATTGAAGAAAGAGGCTATCGCCATCTTTCCATTCATTGGTGTTCTTATCGAGATAACGTGGAGTTGAAGCAACAGTAAACTTTGCAACTGCAGCACCGTTAGGTGTGAAGCGCAATTCTGGATCGTTAACTAAGTTACCGATCATTGTGATGTTTGTATCGCCAGCTGCCATTTCTTATCTCTTCTCTCTTTATCTACTTTTTATCTACTTTGGATGCTTGTTCTTTATCTTTGATTAGGGTCGAATATTTATTCTGGACGAACGACTTTGGTACGGAGTACCGATTCGTTCAAATTAAGTTGACGATCAAGTTCTTTGATCGCTTCTGGAGAGCACGACAAATCAGCAACAGCATAAATTCCTTCAGGCTTCTTGTTGATTTCGAATGTGAGACGACGACGGCCCCAGATATCGAGTTTGTTGACGGCTCCACCGGAGTCTTTGATGATCTTGAGATATGTCTCAAGACTTGGAGCGACTGTGCGCTCTTCTAGTTCAGGATCGAGAATGACCATGAGTTCATAATGACGCATGCGTTAACCCAACCTCCTTTGGACTAAGACGGTCGCGGTATTTCCGCGACAGGAGGGTTACTGCTCCTCCACACCGTGCCGCAGGTGCGACGATCGTATGAAGGAAGGTTAAGGGTAACTTGCCTACGCCAGAGAGGGAAATTCCCTGGTGTGGGGGTTATTTTCGACTGTGGAAAGCCGGGTTTTACGCGTGATGTGCCAGACCAGGAGCGCTGTGGCAATGAGCCGAAGCGTTGTGGCGCTCTCATAGACCCAGCCGGGCGCCCCAAAATGAGCCTTGGTCTGGGTGGCTAGAAATTCCCAAATAGCGAGGTGATAGACCAACTCAGTTCCCTGCCAGATCCAGAAATAAATTCGATCGCGTGGATCTCGTCCCAAGGCAAGAATGGCGAGCGGAGTAAGCCATAAAACATATTGTGGGGAGTAAACCTTGCTCGCGAAGGTAAAGATGGCGACGATCACAAAGCATGCTTCTGCAAGTGTGGGAATATTTCGCGTTCCTAATAAATGTGCGAAGTAAGCGAGTGCACCAGCTGCAAAAAGAAGGAGTGAATAAAGATTGAGTGAGCTCATTGAAACCCCCCATTGGCTCAAGAGATACCAGAGCGAGCCCCAATCAACGCCGCGGCTAGAGTTCATGGCAAAGAAGCGCCACCAACCGTGTGGAGTAGTCAGAATAAATGGCGCATTAATCGCTACCCAAGCACCGCCGGTTATTACTCCATAGCGAATTAATTCGCTCGCCTGGCTGCGGCGAATAAATATTGCGATGATCGGAAGAAGTAAAACTATGGGGAAAAATTTGGTGGAGATGGAGAGAGCAAGTAAGAGAGCGCTCCACTGATATCTGGATTTATCAAAGAGATAAATTGCTAGAAGCGCTGTCACAACTGCCCACAAATCCCAATTGATATAGAGCGAACCGATGACTGCTGGTGATAATGGGAGTAAGTACCAGAACTCGGGTTTGATTCGAAAAATCAACCAAACACTTGCAATAAAGAGAAGTGCGATCAACAGCGCATTTATATCGAAATAACGTAGATCGTTGATCTGTCTTCCTACTAAATAGGAAGTAGCCCACATGACGATGCCGGTAATGGGTGGGTACTCCACGGCATTTGTGGCGCTCGAATAGGGCCAGGTGTGATGAGTTAAGTCGCGAGCTTCATAAAGTGCGGGCAGATCGGAGTAGCAGGCATGGGTATAAACATCTGGCGCACCCCAGCCAAAATTACGGCAGTGATCAAACTTTGCGAACGAGAGTAGCGCCGAAAATAACGCGAGAGCGATGACCCAGCGCGCGATCTGACTATGGCTTTTTAACTGCACTCTTCTTCGTTACTGCTGGGGTTGGCTTAATTTTTGATGGTTTATTGGAAATCGGTGGTGCCAATGATGGATCGAGCGTGGGAACTGCATTGACCATATTTACCGCGTCAGTTCCACCAATATTTGCTGCTGCCGGGAAATCCATTATGGGTTCATTGGCCAGTGCATTCTTGGTGTAAATTCCCCAAATTTTTGCCGGGAAAGTTCCTCCAGTAACAGATGGAACACCAGCTAAGCCATTGAGTGATTGGGTCGCATCATCTTTAAACATTCCAATTGATGTCGCTAACTGAGGGGTGTAGCCGTTAAACCAAGCGGATGCATTATTTGTGGTGGTACCGGTCTTACCTGCTGTGGGGCGACCAATATTTCCTACACTCTGTGAAGCAGTTCCATATGCGGTGACAGTTTGAAGAGCGGCCGTGAGATCGGCCATGACATCTGCTTGGAATACTTGGCTAGCTTGGACTTGGCCTTGGTAGAGCACTCCTTGGTTGGGGCCAAGAACTTCTTGCACGATATACGGCTTGGCATATACGCCATTGGCGGCAAATGTTGCGTAGGCGGCTGCTAAATCAATGACATGTGGACTTGCTACACCCAAGGAAATCGATGGTGTTGGCATAAGTGCCACAGTCGTAGGAATTCCTGCTCGACGTAGTACATCAACAATTTTATCTGGGCCAGCTTTAATTCCGAGTGGAACATAGATCGTATTCACCGACTCTGCAGTCGCGTGATAGAGATCGATATTTCCAAATTGCTCTTGGTTGTAGTTGTAGACCGGATAAGGCTTGCCAGCATCGTCGAAGACTTTTGGTGAGCCACCATTCCACACAGAGGTAAGTGGAATTCCTTGTTCGAGCGCGGCAACCAACGCGAATGGCTTAAAGGAGGAACCTGCTTGCGCAATTGATTGCGTAGCGTTATTGAGTTGGGAGACTAAATAATCGCGGCCACCATAGAGCGCAACGATTTCACCGGTACCGGGGCGGATGGAGACTAAACCAATATGAACGTTATCAGGGATTTTTCCTGGAAGAACTTTAGCGACCGCATCGACCGCCGCTTCTTGTGCTTTCTTTACTAGCGTTGTCTTGATGACATAACCGCCGGTTTGTAATTGCGATTCAGTGAATCCAAGTGTGCCGAGTTGGTTAACGACCCAAGACATGACATAGCCCTTAGGGCCAGCCAATGATCCTGATGTTACGCGAGGGTGGATTTGTGGAAATTTAGCGGCTGCTGCTTGAGCTGGTGTAATCCAATGCTCTGTGAGCATTCCATTAATGACATATTTCCAACGATCCTGGAGTCGCTTGAGATAGGTCGGGCCATTTGCGGGATCGTAATAACCAGGTGAGCGCAAAATACTTGCGAGCACCGCTGATTGTGAAATAGTTAATTGGTTTACATCGCGGCCAAAGAAGACTTGTGATGCGCTCTCTACGCCATAGGATCCACGACCAAAGTAAATGGTATTGAGATAATTTTCTAAAATTTGATCCTTCGACATCTGGCTCGCCAGTTTTAAGGAGATAACAAGTTCTTTAACTTTTCGCGTGATCGTGCGCTCTGGCGATAAGAATGCAGTCTTGGCATATTGCTGAGTAATTGTTGAGCCGCCAGCTAGAGAACCACCCCTTAAATCATTGAAGAGTGCGCGCAAAATTCCAGTGGGACTGATAGCGCTTTCGGTATAGAAAGTGCGATCCTCGGCAGCAAGGACTGCATGGCGCAAATTAAGTGGAATTGCGGCAAGTTTTACACTCACCCGATTTTCGGCGCCAAGTCTTCCAATCTCACTACCATCGGCATATTGAATGATGGTGGTCTGACTATTTACAAAGGCGTTAGGGTCAGGAACTTTTACCGTGAAGTATGCGTAGGCAAATCCAAGGACTCCCAAAATAAATCCGCCGCCTGCGCCAAAGATAAATAGTCGAATAGACCAGCGCTTGACCGCTTTAAGATCCACTTTTCCGACCAGATTCTTTTGCATAGTAGAAGGCTAGAGGAGAATTCTTAAAATCGCCCTTGATCTCGCAGTTCTTGCTCATGGAGATGCCACGCTTTAAGCGGTTTTCTCGCAGCTTCCTCTTCCATAAAGTCCTCATCCTCCAAAGTTCGCACTTTTCGAGGAGCTTTTCGTGTTTTTCCATCACCTAGTAGATAGGAATAGATTAAATGGTTCCAGCCGCAGCCCAAACAGATCTCAACGGTATAGACCCGGAACTCGCCATATTCAGATTGCATCTCCTCTAACTCGGCCTCATTCTTAATCCGCCCTGAATATTGTCCGAGTTGATCGCCAAAGGTATAGCGCAATTCGCGTAGCGCCTCCTTTTTGCATACCGGGCAGGAGCGGGTGGTGAGATTGCCATGATGTTTGGCGGCCCGGCGAAGATAGGGGTCGGCATCACAGGCATCCATAGCCGACGCCGAACCTTGAAAGAGTGATTGGAGAGTGGCGCGGCGATCGAGGGCATAATCGATCTGATCTCTCTTTTTCAACACAATATAAGGATAAACCCAATTTTCTAACTACGCTCAGCCTTGTGAAACTGGCGCGATTACTCGAAGTGAGATGGCTCGGACAATTTACCGATGGCCTCTTTCAATCAGCCCTAGCCTCCTTCGTCCTCTTCTCCCCTGAACGCCAACCTAGCGCTACCTCGGCCGCGCTAGCTTTCACGGTGGTCCTGCTGCCATATTCATTAGTTGGTCCTTATGCCGGAATCTTCTTGGATCGCTTTAGTCGCAAACGCATCGTGCAATCGGCCAACCTTGCGCGCGCTGGGGTTCTTATTATTATCGCCATCCTTATTAAGAGCGGCAGCACTGGCATCGCCTTGACGCTCTTTGTATTGATCGCTTTTGGAATTAATCGGTTGATATTGAGTGGCTTATCCGCTGGGTTGCCACTCATTGTCACGCGCGAAAAATTAATAACGGCCAATGCGTTAGCAGTTACCGGCGGAACCATTGGTGTCGTTATCGGCGGCGGGGCAGGAATTGGCATTAAAAATATTCTCGACCGAACCCATAAGAGTGATCTCTCTGATTTCATATTAATTATTGGGGCTGCAACTCTTTATGTTGTCACAGCGCTCTTACTTTCTCGCTGGAACCATAAAGCGATTGGCCCTACCGACGAAGATTCGGATACCGACAGTGGCTGGCGCGATATGTTGGAGGGTTTCCACATCTTGCGCACTCATGGCGATTCGTTACGAGGAATATGTGCAACTGCAATTCAACGTGGCGGTTTAACAGCGCTTACCTTGATGGGATTACTCCTCGAACGAAACACCTTTAACGCACCCAATAATCCCGATGCTGGTCTTAGATCATTTGCCTTTGCTATGGGAATCGCTGGCGTAGGTATTGGGTTGGGTTCCGTAGTTGGTCCATGGGGAGTTATTCGATATGGCCGACATGACTGGATTCGCATCTCCATGGTTGGTCCGATTCCATTTCTCATTATTTTTGCGCTATTTCCATATTCATTGGAATTAATTGTTGCGGCATTCTTTGTGGGTCTCTTTGGGCAATCAGTAAAAGTGACAAATGATGCACTTGTGCAGGCAAAGATTGAGGACCATTACCGCGGTCGAATCTTCGCTTTCTATGATGTGGCGGTAAATGGCGCCATTGTTTCTGGTGCGGTCGTTGCCGCATTTATCTTGCCGGGATCTGGAAAGTCTTGGCTCTTGCCCATTGCTATTGCTGGTCTGTACTTGATGACTTCACTTTATTTCTTACGTGCAACTACTTTTTCGGGCCGTTCACTTCCCACCAACTAAGTAATTCGGCAGTGGCAGCATCGGTCCCCAATGGACCACGCTCCATGCGCAGATCTAATAAGTATTGATAGGCCTTGCCTACTTTGGGTGAAGGTGAAATCCCAAGTATCTCCATGATCGCCATCCCATCGAGATCGGGGCGAATTTTTCCCAACTCTTCTTCTTCCATGAGTTCTGCAATGCGCACCTCTAGTGAGTCATAGGTGGCAGCTAAAGCGTCGGCTTTACGCTTATTTCGAGTGGTGCAATCAGCGCGCGTCAGAATATGTAAGTGGGTGAGAAGGTCTTCGGCGTCGCGGACATAGCGTCGCACAGCTGAATCGGTCCACTCCCCGCTGGCATAACCATGGAAGCGCAGATGTAGAAAGACGAGTAGTGCGACATCTTTCACTATCTCATTGCTGAACCGAAGCGCGCGTAACCGCTCTTTTGTCATTCGCGATCCCACAACCTCGTGATGGTGGAAAGAGACTCCACCACCCGCAATATGGGCGCGTGTCTTTGGTTTACCAATATCGTGCAGCAGCGCAGCGAGACGAATGGTGAGATTTGGACCACCTAATCTATCTTCTAACGCAATCGCTTGTTCTAAAACCGTCAATGTATGTTCGTAAACATCTTTATGGTGGTGGTGCTCGTCAATTTCTAACTTGAGTTGTGGAAGTTCTGGCAGAACTTTTGCAGCAAGTCCAGTCTCGACGAGAACCGTTAATCCAATTCGAGGATTATCAGACATTATTAGTTTGGTGAATTCATCTCGGACTCGTTCAGCGGAAATAATTGAGATTCGATCTTGCATTAAAATTATTGCATCCGTTACTTCTGAATCAAGTGTGAAATTTAATTGCGCAGCAAATCGAGCGGCCCGCATCATTCGTAACGGGTCATCAGAGAATGAATCTGTAGCTGCGCCAGGTGTTCGAATAATTTTCTTCACTAAGTCATTGATGCCATCAAAGAGATCAATGAATAGTGGTTCGGGTGTAGTAAGTTCTAGTGCCATCGCGTTGATCGTAAAGTCGCGACGTTTAAGATCGCCTTCGATGCTATCTCCAAAATCCACATCAGGTTTCCGGCTATTGGCGTCATAGACTTCACTTCGATAGGTAGTAATTTCGACAGTAAGTTCGCCAAATTTTGCGGCAATGGTTCCAAATTGCGCACCGGTATCCCAAATAGCATCCGCCCAGTTGTTAAGAATTTTCTTTGTGGCATCTGGTCGAGCGCTAGTCGTGAAATCAAGATCATTGCCGAGTCGGCCCAAGATCGCATCGCGCACTGGACCACCTACAAGTGCCAGAGTGTGGCCGGCAGCTGCGAATTTTCTCCCTAGTTCCATTGCAAGTGGCGCTTTAGCAAGAAGATTCTGGGTCGCCAAGTCAATAGCGATCGTGCGTGGATCTGCACTCATGACTGGTCCCTTCTCTTGCTCAGTGATCTCTCTATTGATCTGGGAAGTGCCGGCAAAATTCAGCCAAGCCCTTCACAAGGAGTAAGGCTAGAGCAGTAAACTAGGACTATGACCCCGGCACAGAGTGCGGGTGGCGAATCTGTGGACACATCCAGTGTTAAGCGGAAGAAGCGTCGGAGACGGCGCCCTCAAGGCCCCCGCCCAACCCAGAATTCTGGAAATTCTTCCGAGACCGGCCAGCCTTCCGAGGCTCGCGCTATCGGTACTTCTCCCATTCCTCGTGATCCGCGCGGACCAAAAACCCCGAGCCCTAAATCTCCAAACCTAAAGAGGGTTCCTAATAATCGACGCCCCAAGTACTCCAAACGGGTCGATGAAGTGAGTGCTGGCGGTCTTGTCATCGATACCACTGGTACAAAAGGTCTCTTAATCGGTCGTAAAGATTTAAAGGATCAGAAGAAGGAGCGGTTGCTCTGGTCACTTCCAAAGGGACATATTGAAGCTGGTGAGACTCCAGAGATGGCTGCGATTCGCGAAGTGCAAGAAGAGACTGGTATTGCCAGTGAAATTTCACGCGAACTAGGTGTGATTGATTTCTGGTTTATGGCCGGTGGAAAGCGAATTCATAAAACTGTTCACCATTATCTCTTCAAAGAAGTGGGCGGCATTCTCGCACCACAAGTAACAGAAGTTGATGAAGTGGGTTGGTTCCCACTCGAAGAGATCATTGGGCTCTTGGCATACCCAGATGAGAAGAAATTGATTGCTAAATCAGGTGATCTCGCACCATGAAGAAATTTTTCAGCTTTGTTTTTGCAATAACTATTTTCGCGCTTGCTCTTCCCACATCAAGCGCGGTCGCTGCAACAACAATTTCTCTTACTGACAAGAACCATACTGCTCTTGATGGGAGATTTCTTGATGATGACCTTGCTACCTCATTAGCGCCATCTGGAAAACTTGGGCTCTTGGTCTTTACTTATCAAAGCCGTTCAATTACCTGGCAGATTGATCCTGAACTCATTGATCAAGTAGTGGCCATGAGCGCGGGTTATAAATTAGTTTCAGGTGCAGAACCAACCGGTAAAGATATCGCCGCACATTGGTTAACCCAACTCAAACGCATTACTGCGCGCGCAACCATTATTGCCCTTCCATATGGAAATCCATCTGGCTATTGGATTCATCGACTCTCTCCGCATGATCAGAGTTTTTTAATAGCTATCGGCGCTACTCATCTCGAAAAGGCTATGGGCCGGCCAGTTCTAGCCTCAATAGATTATTCGTCCTATAAATATTTCCATTTGAATTCTGAGGAAGTACAAGCATTTATCGATTTTCAGAAATCACTTCAAAAAACCGCAAGTTTTATGGCTTCTGATGAATTAGAAGGTTTTCGCATTCATGGGTCCGCTATTTTTAATCCAGGAATTACCCAAGTTGATCGCCAACGACTTGCGAGCAATCTCCGATTTACAAGCGCCGATCTTCTCCAGCGCATTCGTCTCTCCACGGGCCGATTTACAATAACGTCTACACACCAGAAACTTCCTGTCACTGTCATTAATGATTTTTCTGGTCAAGCTTCTGTGACATTTCGCGTCAACTCTATTAATGAACGCATTGGAGTCACCGACCCAGCTCCCATGATTTTGGCTCCTAAATCTAAGAGTGAGATCTTGATACCCGTCCAGGTCGTGAGTTCAGGAGCTACCGCGCTTGTGGTGGAGGTGCGAAACACGTCGGGCGATCTCCTTGGCGCTCAAACAATTTATCCCATTTCAGTTCGTGTGATTAGCCCGATTGCCACCTGGATAACAACTGGCGCCGCGATCACCCTCTTTACTGCTGCAGTTATTCAAAGTGCTCGACGTATTCGTCGGGGGCGCAAATGAAAGAACATTCGCTCGCTAAATCATCGACCGTTATGGCACTTGGCACGATCTTCTCGCGCATCACTGGCCTCGCACGTGGCCTACTTACAGTTGCAGTACTGGGTACAGCGCTGTTGGGCGATACTTTCAATGTCGCTAACACCATGCCCAACATCTTGTATAACTTAATTATCGGTGGCGCACTTACTGCCGTCTTTGTTCCACAGATCGTGCGGGCCACTCGTGACAGTGATGGCGGTAATGCCTTTATCTCTCGCTTGGTTACAGCAACCACCACACTCCTATTAGTTATTACCGTTCTCTCGATTATCGGCGCACCTCTATTGGTACGAGTCTTTGCCACAGAGTATGTAGGACGACCAGAATTTCACCTGGCGGTTGCATTCATGCGCTACTGCCTACCGCAAATTCTCTTCATGGGAATTTTCGCGATGCTCAGCCAAGTTGCAAATGCCAAACACCGATTCGGTGCCATGATGTGGGCACCAATTCTTAATAATGTTATCGCGATCGCTATTTTTTCTTGGTTTTTGAAGAACGCACACAATTTGTCTGTAGGGACCATCTCCCACTCAGAAATTATTTGGATTGGCGCGGGCACAACTGCTGGCTACGTAGTTCAAGCACTTGTCTTAGTTCCAGTGATTCGTCGTACCGGCATTCGTATTTCCCCTCGCTTTGATTGGCGCGATAAAGAGATTGCTCAATCCAGTCGCTTAGCGCTGTGGACTCTGGCCTTTGCTGCAATCTCTCAAATTAGTTATTTAGTGACGGTTAATATCTCCACTCGCGCAGCGGTTCACGCAGCTAAAGCAGGAATCACAACCGGAGTTGGTTTCACGCCCTATAGCAATGCGATTTTGATCATGATGTTGCCTCACTCGATCATCACAATCTCGGTGATGACGGCGCTACTTCCACAACTCTCGGGTTTTGTCATTGATAAGCGTCCAGATCTCATCCATGACCAATTAGTAAAGGCGATGCGTTTGGTCGGCATTATTACTGTTCCCAGTTCGGTCGCCTTCTTCCTCTTTGGTCCCATGATTACTCGAGTTCTCTTCTTTGGAATCCCTGATGGCGATGCCCAATATATTGGCAGAGTTCTAGCCGCCCTTGGTTTAGGTCTCATGCCGATGAGCATTAATTTGATCGCCTTACGCGGTCTCAATGCTTTTGAGAATGTGAAGTTACAAGTTCTCTCTAATTTCCTTATGAATATCGTGGGGGCAGCTCTCTCAGTCTTCGCCGCCTTCACTCTTGCTCCGCAGTGGGTAACAGTGGGGTTGGGTGGCGCGCTCTCCGCGAGCTATTTCATTGGTGCTTGGAGCACAATCCGATTGCTGCGCCGTTATGAGATCAATATTCGCATCCGTGAAGTCACCGGCTTTTATCTCAAGCTCTTTGCACTGGCTTTCCTTGTCGCCTTCCCGCTTCATATCTCCCAACACCATCTTCCTGGCGGGAATATTGGCAAACTGGCAATTGTTCTCACTATTACCGGGGTTCTCTACCTCGCGCTCACCTATATCTTCAAAGTAGAAGAGGTGCGCTCCATGATTACTCTCGTCAGCCAGCGGTTTATTCGCAAAGGCGGGATTGAAAAAAGATAGGCTGAGCAGATGAGCGATATTCACGAGTTAGTCATCGTCGGTTCTGGTCCTGCTGGTTACACCGCAGCTATCTACGCAGCCCGTGCAGAGTTAAGCCCTGTTATTTATGAAGGTTCTGTCACCGCTGGTGGCGCACTCATGAACACCACTGAAGTAGAAAACTTCCCGGGTTTCCCTGAAGGTGTCATGGGTCCTGATCTCATG
The DNA here is from genome assembly GCA_903919375.1 of uncultured Actinomycetes bacterium. Taxonomy (GTDB): domain Bacteria; phylum Actinomycetota; class Actinomycetes; order Nanopelagicales; family Nanopelagicaceae; genus AAA044-D11. The sequence goes on from CAIXHZ010000008.1 coordinate 20,584, forward strand.
GAAAATCTTCGTAAGCAAGCAGAAAAATTTGGCGCCAAGTTAATTACCGATGACATTGTTGATATGAAATTAGATGGCGATATCAAAGTCCTCACCGATGGTTCTGGCAATGTACTTAAAGCCAAGGCGGTTATTTTGGCGATGGGATCTGCATACAAGGAAATTGGTATCCCTAACGAAAAGCGACTTTCTGGTCATGGCGTCTCTTGGTGTGCAACTTGTGATGGCTTCTTCTTCCGCGAGAAAGAGGTTGCTGTTGTGGGTGGTGGAGATTCTGCAATGGAGGAAGCAAACTTCCTAACTCGCTTTGCGAGCAAAGTAGTACTCATTCATCGACGCGACTCACTTCGCGCATCTAAAATTATGGCCGAGCGCGCGATGGCAAATCCTAAAATTGAATTTGTTTGGAACACTGAAGTTATTGATGTTCTTGGCGATACAAATATGACTGGTTTGCAGTTACGCAATACCGTAACTGGCGAAGAGAGTAGCCGTGATTTCAGCGGCCTCTTTGTAGCTATCGGCCACGTTCCTCGCAGCGAGCTCGTTGTGGGCCAAATTTCTTGCGATGCTGAAGGTTATGTCTCGGTCGAAGGACGAAGCACCCGAACTAATATCACTGGTGTATTTGCTTGTGGTGATCTAGTCGATCACACCTATCGCCAAGCCATTACTGCAGCAGGTTCTGGCTGTCAGGCAGCGTTAGACTCTGAAAAGTTCCTCGCTGGTCATTAAGATCAACCTATCTACTTTTAGCGTTTTCAAGAAGTATTTATAAATATCGATCCACTTAGAGGAGAAAAAATGAGCGCAGCAACACCGGTTACAACCGCAAACTTTGATGCCGAAGTATTGAAGAGTTCTACACCCGTTTTGGTGGATTTCTGGGCAGAGTGGTGTGGACCATGCCGCGCCGTAGGTCCAATTTTGGATGAGATCGCATCTGAGCATGCTTCTAAGATTAAGGTCGTAAAACTCAATACCGATGAAGAATCAGCGATTGCCATGAAATATGGCATTACTTCTATTCCTACTCTAAATGTCTTTGTCAATGGCGAAGTTGTTAAGACCATTATTGGTGCAAAGCCAAAGCCAGCACTTCTCAAGGAACTCGACGCCTTCCTCTAAGCCGTACTTAGTAGCGATTAGCGAATAATTATGAATCCCCACGAATTGCCCGATCTCAAATTAGGCGATCGTGGGGATTTACTTTTTCTCGCCACAAATACTCTGTCGCGCTTGAATTATCTACCCACCCCAACAGAGTTATTTACTGAAGAGGTAGAGATCGCTGTTAAAGCATTCCAGCAAGATCGCGGCTTGATTGTTACTGGTGAAATAAATGCAATCACACATCGATCTTTGGAAGAAGCTCGGTGGAAATTAGGAGATCGCATACTCTCTTATCAAGGCGGTGCAATGCTTCGTGGTGATGATGTAGCCACCTTGCAATCGCGTCTTATTGAAATGGGTTTTTCGGTCGGTCGAGTAGATGGAATCTATGGGCCAGTAAGTTCAGAAGCTCTTAAAGAATTTCAAAAATCGGTGGGGGTTAAAGTTGATGGATCGTGTGGTCCGGCCACTGTTATGGCGCTCATGCGATTAGTAAAAACTGTTTCGGGTGGTGCTTCAGCGCAATTGCGCGAAGAAGTTTCTCGAGTTCATAAAGGTCCAGCTCTGGCAAATAAAGTTATTCTGCTCGATCCCAGTGCTGATCCACATGATCGTGAAATCGCATTTGATATTGCACAGCGTCTTGAAGGGCGTTTGATCGCGCTAGGTGTTGCCGTACTGCTCACTCGTAGCAAAGGAAATACTCCGACAGATTCAGATCGAGTCGCATTAGCTAATGGCGCTAATACCGACCTTGTAATTTCAATACATGCAGATAATTACATCAATGAGAAC
>CAIXHZ010000009.1 GCA_903919375.1 uncultured Actinomycetes bacterium
GCGTTCGTCCTGAGCCAGGATCAAACTCTCCATAGAAAGTTGTGATCTGGCAAAAAACAAAACTAGCGTTTATAGCTGTATTTGTTTTACCAATTGTTTTTGTTTTGTACCTCTCCGAAGAGAGAATTACAAAGGAATTTAGACCTAGCTTTTTACAGCTTAGGCCTGATTGTTATTGATTTTTGCACGTTGTTGAGTTCTCAAGGTACGGATGCGCTCCAAAGCCAGTGATTTCTCACCGTTTTCAGGGCAGATTGCTAAACCTAGTGGAAGATATACAGAAAGACAAATCCGTACTACTTCATAGATATTTAGCTGATGTCACCGCATGGCCAGAATTCGCATTCTGTTCATTCCGCAAGCGAGGTAGAAAGATAACCCACACGCGGGGGAAGGTCAAATCCGGTCATGGACCACGCCGACAGGGGCCAAGAATAGAGAGAATTGACCAATGGCGCTCTGAAACCCTTATAAATCAATGCTTTTGGGGCAGCCAATTCTCCCTTTCTCGCCTCTGGGAAGGCAAAAACCCCCAAAACCGAGGTTCTGGGGGTCGAAAAACTGCCGAATTGAGCGTGTGAGAAAGGTTATACGACCTCGACCGAGGCGAGGTCACGTTTTCCCTTGCGAAGGACTAGGAAGCGGCCGTGAATGAGATCTGCCTGGGTGGGAGCAAAGTGCTCCCCTGAGATCTTTGTATTGTTGAGATAGGCACCGTTTTCAGAAACGATTCTTCGCGCCGCGGATTTAGATGCGACAACACCAGTGGCCGTTAAGAGATCAACCCAAGTGGGAAATTCTTCACTGCGATTAATCGTTGTCTTCGGTAATTGCGACAGTGCAGCAGCAAGAGTTGCTTCATCAAGTTCCGAAAGTTCTCCTTGCCCAAAGAGCGCTTTCGATGCTGCCTCAACTTTTTCACATGCATCTGCGCCATGCACAAGTGTCGTGAGTTCGCGAGCTAATTCTCGTTGCGCTTCACGTGCACCCGGATTGCTTTCGACAGTGAGCGCCAAACGCTCAATCTTACTTCGCTCTTTAAAAGAAAATACCTTAAGAAAGTTAACAACATCAGCATCTTCGGCATTTACCCAAAATTGGTAGAAAGCGTAGGGAGAAGTCATCTCTGGGTCTAGCCAAATAGCACCACTTGCAGTCTTGCCAAATTTGCTCCCATCTGATTTTGCCATCAAGGGAATAGTAAATGCGTGTGCACTCCCCTGATCCACTTTACGGATCAGATCAAGCCCCGCAATAATATTTCCCCATTGATCACTTCCACCTAATTGGAGAATGCAATCATGGCGTCGATAAAGTTCAAGAAAATCCATACCTTGCAAGACTTGGTAGGAAAATTCCGTGTACGAAATACCGCCGCTCTCTAATCGTGATGAGACCGAATCTTTTGCGAGCATTTGATTAACGCTAAAATGCTTGCCGATATCACGCAAGAATTCGATAGCACTCATGGGAGCAGTCCAGTCGAGATTATTAGTCATTGTCGCTGCATTGGGGCCAGAGAAAGTTAAGAATTTTTCCAATTGAGTGCGAATGCGTCCTACCCATTCGGCAACAACTGCCGAGTCGTTCATGGAGCGCTCTTCATTGCGTCCGCTTGGGTCACCCACTAAACCGGTCGCTCCCCCAACCAAAGGAAGTGGAATATGCCCCGCTAACTGGAAGCGACGCATAACGAGAAGCACGACCAAGTTGCCAACATGAAGGCTCGGTGCTGTGGGATCAAACCCGATATAGAAGGAGCGAGGCTTTTCCGAGAGATCGCTCATAAGTGCTTGGCGATCAGTGGTTTGAGAAATAAGACCGCGCCACTCGAGATCTTCGAAGAGGGTGCGAGTGGATTGTGCAATATCGATCGACATTAGGACTCCATCATCTCTGTAAATCGGCTACTTTCGGCGGTGATCCAAGCACGTGCCAATGAATTTTCCGATGTGAGAAGCTCTAACTGCTCCCCCACACTCTGAGAGGATGTCGCTAGGCTGGATTGGCGCGATGCAATCGCACCTTCGGCGCTGAGATTTTTGCGAATCGCCGGCGTAATGTCAGCGGAGATCGATGCAAACTCAACGTCACTAAGTTCGTGGAGTTGCTTTCCGAGGCTCTCCGCTAACTTCACACAGGCACCTGCTGCCTCATGTGCGTGAGCGAAAGGCATGCCTCCTCGCGCCAAATAATCAGCGATCTCTGTTGCCAGTGAATGTCCGTCAAGTACACCTTGCGCCATTACATCGGGATGGAATGTTGCAGTCTCGACCATGCCAATAACAGCGGGAAGTATGAGATGGAGCGTATTGATTGAGTCAATGAGCGGTTCTTTATCTTCTTGCAGATCTCGGTTGTAGGCAAAAGGTAGACCTTTAAGCGTGACCAGAAGTGAAGTCAAGTTTCCCACTAAACGTCCTGCTTTTCCGCGGGCAAGTTCTGCCATATCGGGGTTCTTTTTCTGCGGCATGATAGAGGAGCCAGTCGAGTAAGCATCGGAAACAGTCAGCCAACCAAATTCACTTGTACTCCAGAGCGTGAACTCCTCCCCCAAGCGCGAAAGATGGATTCCTATCATGGCAAAGATAAAGAGCGCCTCAGCAGCGAAATCTCGATCGCTCGTTGCATCGATGCTGTTTCCCAGAACGCCGATAAACCCGAGTTCCTCGGCCGATTTCTCCGGCGTAGGTTGAAGAGCAGAACCAGCCAGCGCTCCTGAACCTAATGGTGAGAACGAGTTGCGCTCAAGCCAATCTGAGATTCGATCAACATCGCGGAGCAGACCATGGGAATGCTTTGCTAGTTCGTGACCAAAGATTATGGGTTGGGCATGCTGGAGATGAGTGAATCCAGGTGCGATAGATGTCAGGTGCTTGGCTGCTTGGCTATTTATGGCAGCAATGAGATCTGTGAGCGCTGCAGCGATGGCGAGTAAATTATCGATGATGTACAACTTGAAATCTGTAACGACTAGATCATTACGAGAACGGCCAGCGCGAATCGCTCCGCCCAGAGC
>CAIXHZ010000010.1 GCA_903919375.1 uncultured Actinomycetes bacterium
CCAAATCGGCTAATTCCAGCAAAGAGAGCAAGTGATTGACCCAGGCCAACAGTAACTGCTGCGGGATAGGAGAGTTTCTCCACTATCTCGCGATTGGTATCAGTGGGATTTCCAATTACAGATGCCTTGCGACTCTGCATTTCGGCAACGATCAAGATGAGGCCATTTATAAGAAGGAAAGCCGAGGCCGCAACTGGCTTGGCAAAGAGAATACGTAATTTCTTATCCAAGACCAACCCAATTATGGCCACGGGGATAGAAGCGAAGACTAAGCGCCAGAAGAGATTGCTCTGGACAGTGGGCTTTCCCTTGAGCGAAGCGATAGCGCCGCCAAAGAGGGCAATCCATCGTTTGCGAAAGACGAGGAAGAGCGCGAGCGCGCTGGCCGCATGAAGTGCGATCGTCACCATCAGATAAGGGGAGTTAGCGTCGGTTGTGAAAGATTTCCATGATCCGCCAATCCAAGCTGGCACAAGCACAGCGTGCCCCAATGATGAAACTGGGAAAAGTTCGGTAATTCCCTGAATAAGACCGGTGATTGCAGCTTGGAGGTAGGTAAAAGTCATGCCGTCAGAATAGTTTGTAATCCCTCTTGTGCCTAGCACGACTTACCTCGAAGATGAGGTCATGTCCTCCCCGGCCACCTCACGGTATTCCCTGGCCGGGCGAGGGCTTCTCTTTCTCGCAATTCTAAGTACTTACCTCTTTACTTCGATCTATCTGCCAGCAACTCTTGCGCGCGGGGCAATCAATTCCCAGTTGCCACTCATAGCGAGTGAGCACTCGGATCTGCCGCCGCTCATTGATCAACCAGTCCCACCAAACATCACTCCCACCATTGCTAATGCCCCGCTCGATCGCGCTACTCCTTATAAGGATCGCTGTCACACTCAACAAAATCTCACCGCATCCATTGCGCCCTGCCTGTACGGGGATTTATCCAGTAAGACCACCATCGTTCTCTTTGGTGATTCCCATGCTCTTGCCTGGTTTCCAGCCATCGAGCGATTAGCTTTGGCGAAACACTGGAAGTTGCTCTCCTTGACGATGTCATCGTGTTGGCCGGCCACCATGCCAGCGTGGAATGGCACGACCAATGTCTTGATGACCAATTGCCCCGTATGGCGAAGTGCAACGCTTAAGCGAATTATCGCCACCAAACCAGCAATGATTTTTATCGCCGGTACGCGCGGCTTCCAAACACTCAACGATAAGGGCCAAGTTGCAGTAGGCGATGAGCGCCAAGCAATTTGGGAGAGTGGCATGAAGGCGACCATTACATCGCTCAAGCAAGCCAGTAAGAAAGTCATCTACCTAGCTGATGTGCCCCAAGCATTTATGGACGTTCCCGATTGCCTCGATGCCTTCCCGGAGAGCATTCTTCAATGTGCAACTCCCAGCAGCATCGCCTTTAACACTGGCTGGACCGATGCCGAGCGGCAGGTGGCAGTCGATTCAGGGATCATTTTTGTTGATCCCACACGCTGGATCTGCACCACCGAACCTTGCTCACCCATCTCTGGCAACATGATTATCTATATCGACGCAGGCCATATGACGGCTACATTCGCCGGATCACTAGAACCCAAACTCTGGGCGACGATCAGTGGGGCCAATCCGGGCAATTGAGAGTCAGTGAGAGCCAGCAAGTGGCTTGCATCTAGGCCCCTAGGTTGTACCGTTCTCCTTGTATCTGCTCACGCTTCTTCGGATGCCCTCTCCTACCTGGAGGTCAACAATTGGCAAGTTCCACTAAAAATCACGAACACAAGTTAGCCGAGAACGTCCTTGGACTCTTCGAGTCTGC
>CAIXHZ010000011.1 GCA_903919375.1 uncultured Actinomycetes bacterium
CGCTCGATTCAAACTCTGGTAGATGGTGATCGACTTCGCTTGACCTATGGCGCCCAAGATCTCTCACCTGATGCGAGCGGTGCATTTACTGGAGATATTTCTGGATCGATGTTGGCAAAACTCGGCTGCTCCTTCGTCGCAGTGGGACACTCTGAACGCCGCGCTATTCATGGTGAGACCGACGCCCTGATTAATAAGAAAATAAAGGCGGCTCTTGCGCATGAGATCACACCAATCTTCTGTATTGGTGAAGAGTTAGCGATTCGTGAGGCCGGTACTCACGTTGAGCATGTTCTTGCGCAAGTACGTGATGGTCTTAAGGGTTTCCATAAGCCAGATCTCAAGAAGATCGTCTTCGCCTATGAGCCGGTTTGGGCAATTGGTACCGGCAAGACTGCTACACCTGAAGATGCGCAAGAGGTCTGCGCGGCTATTCGAGCCGAGCTCATTAAGATTGGCAGCGAAGAGATCGCCGAAGGCGCCCGAATCCTCTACGGCGGCTCAGTAAAGTCCGCAAATATCGTGGAAATCATGAAGCAGGCCGATGTCGATGGCGTTCTTGTTGGCGGGGCAAGTCTGGACCCTGAGGAATTTGCTCGGATTGCTAAGTTTCATCGCGTAGCGACCGCTTAATTCACGCTATCCTTACCCAGTGCCGCAGCTAAGCGGCTTTCGTTCGAGTTCAGTAGGAGTTCCCGTGGTCATCGCGTTATCTATTATCTTGGTCATCACTAGTATGTTGATGATCCTCTTGGTCTTGCTCCATAAGGGCAAGGGCAGCGGACTCTCCGATCTCTTCGGAGGCGGAATCTCCTCAAACTATGGTGGTAGCTCGGTAGTCGAGCGCAACCTCGATCGGATTACGATCGTCGTTGGCGGCCTCTGGTTCGCAGCGGTTATCGCACTCTCTCTCTGGCTCAAGAAGTAAAGGAGCACCACTATGGGTAGTGCAATCCGCGGAAGTCGTGTCGGCGCCGGTCCTATGGGCGAAGCTGAGCGTGGCGAAGCAATTCCACGTTTCAGAGTCTCTTATTGGTGCGCTAATGGCCACGAAACTCGTCCCTCATTTGCCGAAGATGGCACCGTTGTAATCCCTGAAGAATGGGATTGCCCACGGTGTGGATATCCAGCTGGCCTCAATAAGGATAAGCCACCTATGCCAATCAAGAATGAGCCCTACAAGACCCACCTGGCTTATGTGAAGGAACGCCGCACCGAAGCGGAAGCAAAGAAGATTTTGGAAGATGCTCTCTCAGCTCTTCGCGGTGATGAATAACTAGTTCAAGCAAAAAATACCCCCAGAAAATTCTCTGGGGGTATTTTTATTTAACACACTAGATAGAGCGAAGTGCTCCGAGAATTTCGGCGATACCTGCGCTGCGGTTCTTAAGATGCATGCGCAAGGTGGGGAAGTTGCGTGAGGTCAGTGCTTGGCCATCGCCGAGCGCTTGCGCCATCAGTAAGGTGTGGAAACCAAAGTTCTTACCGGGAATTGCGATATCAGATCCACTCTCACCAGTGATTTGAATAAAGAGGCCGTTGTGCTGGCCGCCCTTATGAAATTGGCCAGTAGAGTGCAGGAAGCGAGGACCCCAACCAAAGGTCGTGCCTTTGCCAGATTTCACTGCAGTCAATGGTCGAATCTCTGCGATCGCATCATCTGCTCCGCGATGAAGGTAGGCCATCGTTGCGATGTAATGAGCTGGTTGCGCGATGAAAGTTGCGAGAATTTCTGTGAGTGAATTTCCTACAATTGAACCAAATACTTCAAGGTTCTCATTGCTCCACGATGGGGTAGGGGCGTGAACCACACCATCACTCCATTCGGCAAGTAGCGCGTTTGTGCGCTCTTTGGCTTCAGTCACATTAGGCTGATTGAAGGGATCAAGTTTCAGTGCTCGAGAGAGAAGAGCGGTAACCCATTCCCAGAGAATGAATTGCTCTCCCAAACTCGCTTCAACAATGAGATTACCGTGCAATCCCGCAAAACCAACGGTGAATGCAGGGCCGGCAACTGGAGCAGCAGGGGATTCAATAACGATCGGAAGGCGACCCTTCTGATCCTTACCGGTCGACTCGGCAATGAGTTGTTCGATCCAATCGGAGAGTCCAGGAACTTGTGATCCGCTATCGGAGAAGGCGACGTTCTGCTCAGTCTGAGTAAAGAGTAGATATGCAAGATCAAGAGCGGCAGATCCCTCTTGCGTGAAACTCTGTGAAGCAGTGAAGGCAGCATCTAGAACTGCGGCAACATCAATGCCCATGAGGGCGGCGGGAACTAAGCCAAATGCACTAAGTGCGCTGTAGCGACCACCGACATTTGGATCCGCGTTGATGACGCGAAGACCTGCGCTGCGGGCATCGTGATCCAGAGGTGAGCCTGGATCAGTGATCACGACCAGGTGATCTGCTGGTTTGAGTCCGGCATCGAGCATTAACTGGGTGAAGAGTGCGCGCTGGGAAGCAGTTTCAATGGTTGAGCCTGACTTAGATCCAACAACGATGATGGTATTGCTGAAATCTGCGGGAATGCCAGCAGCAATCTGCGCTGGATCGGTGGAATCGAGAACGGTGAGTTTCTTGTTGAATGTCTTGGAGAAGACTTCAGGTGCGAGGGATGACCCACCCATTCCCGCCAAAACAATGTTGGTGAGATTGTTGGAACTTGCCCATTCCGTCAGTTCGGCTAATTGGGGGAGGAGGGCTTGCGATGATTTTGGAAGATCGATCCAATTGAGACGAATCGCCGCCTCTTCCTCGGCTGCTGCGCCCCAGAGGGTTGAATCCTTCGCGGCAAGACGAGGCGCAATAGCGAGGAGATCTTGGTAGACCGCAGAGGCGCGGTCTACCTTCGATAGTGAATCTCCTGAGAGGGTGATACTCATTTTGCGACTGCTTCGATATTGGCGAGTAGTTCCTTCCAAGCAACTTGGAACTTAGCAACGCCGTCATCTTCAAGGAACTTCACAACGTCTGCAAAATCTACGCCAGCGGTTGCAAGGTCAGCGAGAAGAGAGTGTGCAGCTGGAATCTGTGAAGTAATGGTGTCGCCACGAACAACGCCGTGGGCACGAACTTCATTGAGGGTTCCTTCTGGCATGGTGTTGACGCAATGGGCAGCCACCAACTCGATGACATAGCGAGTGCTCTCATATGCCTTATCTTTCACGCCAGTCGATGCCCAAAGTGGACGTTGAAAATTAGCTCCGGCAGCTGCCAGCGCCTTCCATCGATCCGAAGCTGCGACGGTGAGGAATGCTTCGTAGGCAAGGTGTGCATTTGCCACGGCAATCTTTCCGCGAAGTGGAGAACCTGCAGCGATCGCATCTAGGCGCTTATCAATTTCAGAGTCAATACGACTGATGAAGAAAGATGCAACAGAGTGGATATCAGAGATTGATTCACCCTTGGCAACGCGCTCTTCGAGTCCAGCCAAGTAGGCGTTCATCACTGCGACATAGCGCTCCACTGAGAAGATCAAAGTGACGTTGACGCTGATACCAGCAGCGGTGAGAGCCTGAATAGCAGGAAGTCCTTCGAGAGTTGCAGGAACTTTGATGAGAAGGTTCTGGCGATCAACGATCTTGGCCAATTCAATACCGCGAGCGATTGTGGTTGCGGTGTCGTAGGCAAGGCCTGGCTCAACTTCAATACTGACACGTCCATCTGCGCCATGGGTGGCATCGAAGGTTGGCTTGAAGAGATCGCACGCTGCGCGAACATCATCAGTGGTCAACTGTGTGACGATCTGATCTACGTTCTTGCCAGCAGCTGCAAGAGATTTAATATCTGCGGCATATCGATCTGAGCCAGAGATCGCAGCAGAGAAGATCGATGGATTGGTTGTTACACCAACAACAGAAGAGCCGGAGATGAGTTCTGCAAGTGTGCCTGTCTGAAGGCGCTCACGAGAGAGATCATCGAGCCAGATGGAGACTCCAGCCTTAGATAGATCTACGAGATTCTGTGACATTACTTATTTCCCCCAGCTTTCGCGATTGATTTCTTTGCGGCAGCTGCCACATTCTCAGGTGTGAACCCGAATTCCTTAAAGAGGACGCCTGCAGCTGCAGATGCGCCATAACGATCGAGTGAGACGATCTCGCCCGCATCGCCAACATATTCACGCCAGCCAGCGCCAACGCCAGCCTCAACACTCACGCGAGCCTTAACAGCGCTAGGAAGAATTGATTCGCGATACGCAGCGCCTTCTGCTTCGAACCACTCAAGACATGGCGCACTTACAACGCGAGCCTTGATCCCTTCCTGTGCGAGAAGAGCGCGAGCTGCGATAGCGACTGATACTTCTGAACCGGTCGCAATCAGGATGACATCTGGTGTGCCATCGGCTTCGCAGACAACATATGCACCCTTGGCAACACCTGAGACTGCGCCGCATTCATTACGATCAATGACTGGCAAGTTCTGGCGAGAGAGCGCAAAGCCTGCTGGCTTGCCACGCTTGATAACTTCGCCCCATGCCACAGATGTCTCATTGGCATCTGCTGGGCGGATAACTGAGAAGTTAGGGATCAAACGAAGTGATGCGACATGCTCGACTGGTTGGTGAGTAGGGCCATCTTCACCCACACCAATGGAGTCGTGAGTCCAGACAAAGGTGACGGGGATATCCATAATTGCGGCGAGGCGAACGGAACCGCGCATGTAATCGCTGAAGACGAGGAATGTGCCACCAAATGGTTTGGTGAGGCCATGAAGAGCAATTCCGTTAAGGATTGCACCCATCGCGTGTTCGCGAATACCGAAGTGAATGATGCGGCCATAAGGATCTGCATCCTTCATCGCACTTGTAGAAGGAAGGAAGGAATGGCCACCTTCAATGGTGGTGTTATTGGAATCTGCGAGGTCAGCCGACCCACCCCAGAACTCGGGAAGAACCGAAGCAATAGCGTTGATGACCTTGCCAGATGCGGCGCGCGTTGCAACATCCTTACCTGCTTCAAAGACCGGAAGTGATTTCTCCCAGCCGGCTGGAAGTTCTTTCTTGCGAAGACGATTGAGAAGTGCCGCCTGCTCAGGATGAGAAGCAGACCAGGTAGCAAACTCTGCATCCCAAGCGGCACTGAGCGATTTGCCACGAGAAATTACTTCGCGAGCATGTGCGAGGACATCATCGGCTACTTGGAAATCTTTGGCAGGATCAAGACCGAGAAGTTCCTTGGTTGCTGCTACTTCTTCAGCGCCGAGCGCCGAGCCATGTGACTTGGCAGTGTTGCGAAGCTTTGGAGCTGGCCAGGCAATGACAGTCTTGAGGCGGATAAGAGTTGGTACTTTGGTCTCAGCGAGTGCTTGATCCATTGCAGCTTCGAGCGCAACACGATCCACATTGCCATCGCCGAGAGCTGCAACTTCAATGACCTTCCAGCCATAGGCGCGGTAACGAGCGCTGACATCTTCAGTGAAGGAGACATGGGTGTCACCTTCGATGGAAATGCGGTTATCGTCGTAAATAACCTTGAGGTTGCCGAGCTCCTGTGTTCCAGCGATAGAGGAGGCTTCAGCAGAGATACCTTCTTGAAGATCGCCATCCGATGCGATAACCCAGACGTTATGGTCAAAGAGTGAGGTCTCGCCCTTAGGATCAAAGAGGCCCTTCTCATAACGAGCGGCCATTGCCATTCCAACTGCAGATGCAATTCCAGAACCCAAAGGGCCGGTAGTAATTTCTACGCCGTTGGTGTGGCCAAATTCTGGGTGAGCGGGTGTGAGTGATTCAGCGGTACGGAAAGCTTGAAGATCTGCGAGTTCTAGTCCATAGCCAGAGAGGAAGAGTTGGATGTAGAGAGTGAGTGATGAGTGACCGCAGGAGAGAACGAAGCGATCGCGACCGAGCCAATCAGAACGGGTGGGATCATGTCGCAAGAAGCGCTGGAAGAGAGTGTAGGCAACTGGCGCGAGTGACATTGCGGTACCGGGATGACCATTGCCGACTTTTTGCACGGCATCCATTGCAAGTGCGCGAGTGGTTGCAACTGCGCGATCGTCGAGTTCGGTCCATTGATTACGTGTCATATTCCTGATCTTCCTATGCTTGCTCTGTGATGACTAAGTCGCGCCTCTTGTAAACGCGACCGATAAGTGCGATGTTGCAGACTGATATCCACACCAATGTGGAACCAAAGAGATGTGCTCCCACGATTAATTCTGGGAGGCCGTTGAAATACTGGATATATCCTATTAAACCTTGGGCTAAGCAGACAAAGAGAAAGAGTCCTACTGCTCGGTAGAAAACTCGTTGAGTGGCGCCACTCTCATAACTGCGAATGACTAGCAAAAGGGCGATGATGAGGCAGGTGAGTGCAATAACTAAATCTGAATGAAGCAGCGCAATTTTTCCGGCGTCAAGGGGAAAGCGTTTTGCTTGGATATCACCGGCATGAGGACCGCTACCAGTGACGATGGTTCCGACAATCAGAATAACGATGGTCAATGCGATGGTCATTCGAGTGAGGAGAGAGGTGAGTGGGGCAGGCTGATAGACCGTTTTTTCTCGCACTCGGAAGGTGAGGGCAGATGCTCCCGTGACCAAGATGATGGAGAGAAGAAAGTGTCCAGCTACGGGTAGGGGATTGAGTTTTGTCAGAACGGTAATTCCACCCAAGATGCCTTGTCCCAAGATTCCGAGCAGTTGAAGTAGGGCGCCACGACGAAGTACGTGAATATCACTGCGCTTTCGCAGGGTGGTAAAGGTCGTCAGGATCGCAGCTAATGCGGCCGCGAAGAGCAGGAAGGTCAGCAGGCGATTGCCAAATTCAATCCAGGAGTGCAGCGTTCCCTGGGCTTGATGAGGGACTGGGGTATAGGAAGAGCCTGTGCAGGTAGGCCAGGTGGGACATCCCAGACCTGAGCCGGTCAATCGAACGGCGCCACCGGTGACAATGAGGCCAGCTTGGAGCGCTAAAAGCAGGGAAAATATCCCCTGAGTGAGGCGAATTCGCAGCGGCTTGGGCACGACCTCAGCCTAATCGTTCGCACCGACTCTCTCGTGGGCTGGAGCCCTGTGCCCCGTGTGAGCAGCCTCCCATTTTCCCACGCTGAAATCAGGGGTCGTCGAGTGGCGATTAGGGGGTATTTACGCAACACTTCTGTTGTGAAATTGACCCACCCCACGACTAGCGCTCCCAGCGAGAGCGGGGATAGCACCCGTACTCAAGTGGCGCGCGCCATTCTGGAGGGTGGTCCCGCTACCGCGGCAGATTTAGCCGAACGTTTGTCGATGACTTCAGCAGGAATCCGGCGCCATCTTGATGCATTAATGGCAGATGGAGTTCTCAGCGCTCGCGATCCGTATCAGATCGCGGAAACACAGCGCGGTCGAGGTCGGCCCTCAAAAGTATTTGTTATGACCGATCTGGGCCGAGAAAAATTTGAACACTCATACGACGACTTAGCAGTGTCGGCTCTGAAATTTATGTCGAGTAAATCTGGCGAGGGTTTAGTAGAAGCATTCGCACAATCACGTGCTGAAGATTTTGCAAAGCGCATTGCGCCACAACTCACGGATGAACTTAACATGGGGGAGAAGAGCCAAGTGCTCGCTGAATTTCTCTCTGCCGAAGGTTATGCGGCAAGCATTCATCCCCGCGCTCTAGGCGAAGAACTCTGCCAAAACCATTGTCCGATCGCGCACGTTGCATCACAATTCCCGCAGCTCTGTGATGCCGAAACAGAATTTATCTCCGAGCTACTAGGAACGCATGTACAACGTCTTGCCACTATCGCCCATGGCGATGGTGTCTGCACCACTTATATCCCTCATACATCAGCGCTATCAACCGCAGGAACCACAACCTCAGGAAAGAGTAAAAAATGAGCGAAGCAACCACTGAGCTACACCCTGAACTCGACGGCATCGGTACCTACGAATATGGCTGGTCTGATAAGAACGATGTAGGTGCAAATAGTCGTCGTGGCCTCAATGAAGAAGTTGTTCGCGATATTTCGGCCAAGAAGAGTGAGCCGCAATGGATGCTCGACTTGCGACTCAAGGGCTTATCGCTCTTTGAAAAGAAGCCGATGCCATCGTGGGGTTCAGATCTCACCGGTATTTTCTTCGACACCATTAAATACTTTGTTCGCTCCACCGAAAAGCAAGCCACAACATGGGAAGACCTGCCCGACGATATTAAGAATACCTATGATCGCCTTGGCATCCCTGAAGCAGAGAAGCAACGTTTGGTTTCTGGAGTAGCAGCCCAGTACGAATCTGAAGTTGTTTATCACTCCATCCGTGAAGACTTGGAGAAGCAGGGCGTCATCTTCGTCGATACCGATACCGCGCTCAAGCAGTACCCCGATCTTTTCAAAGAGTATTTCGCAACCGTTATTCCAGTGGGCGATAATAAATTTGCCGCACTCAATACTTCAGTCTGGTCCGGTGGATCATTTATCTACATTCCTAAGGGCGTAAAGGTAGATATCCCACTTCAGGCCTATTTCCGTATCAATACCGAGAATATGGGTCAGTTCGAACGTACCTTGATTATCGCTGATGAAGATTCTTATGTGCATTATGTCGAAGGTTGCACAGCTCCGATCTACTCTTCTGATTCGCTCCACTCTGCAGTCGTAGAGATCATCGTCAAAAAGGGTGCCCGCGTTCGATACACCACAATTCAAAACTGGTCTAATAACGTGTACAACTTGGTGACCAAGCGCGCCGTCTGCGAAGAGGGCGCAACCATGGAATGGATCGATGGAAACATCGGCTCCAAAGTCACTATGAAATATCCTGCAGTATTCCTGATGGGACCTCACGCCAAGGGCGAGACGCTCTCCATTGCATTTGCTGGCGCCGGACAACATCAAGATGCAGGCGCGAAGATGGTTCACGCTGCTCCGTATACATCCTCATCAGTTATCTCGAAATCTGTAGCACGTGGTGGTGGCCGCACCTCCTATCGTGGACTTGTTCAAATTCAAGAAGGTGCCCACCATTCCAAGTCGACCGTAAAGTGCGACGCCCTTCTTGTTGACACTATCTCCCGCTCGGATACCTATCCCTATGTAGATATTCGCGAAGATGATGTTTCCATGGGCCACGAAGCAACCGTCTCTAAAATTTCGGATGACCAACTCTTCTATTTGATGTCGCGTGGACTCACTGAAGATGAAGCCATGGCAATGATCGTTCGCGGATTTATCGAACCGATCGCGCGTGAACTTCCGATGGAATATGCCCTCGAACTCAATCGTTTGATCGAACTTCAAATGGAAGGCGCGGTAGGTTAATGACTGCACTGACTACTAATTACTTAGCTCCAACTGGTCGAGAAGAGGCATGGCGCTTTACACCGATCTCTCAGCTAGGTGCGCTCCTCGGGGTAGATGCCAGCATTGCCGAGACCCAATCGCTGACCAGCGGTAGCACTTTGCCTGTGGGTGTATCGCTCTCGGTGGTCGACGGCGTGGCACCTCTCTCTACTACGGAAGACCTCGTAGCCATTCGGGTGCGCGAAACAGTGCGCAGCGCTCAAATATTGGAGATTTCAGCTAATGTCGAACTTTCCGAGCCCATCACACTCAACCGAGTCGTAGGTGGTTCGGCCGCGCAAGCGTCTCGCCTGCTTGTGAAAGTCGGTGTCAATGCTCGCGCTACTCTCATCATCGAAAATACTGGCGATGCAGTTCTGGCCGAGGAGATTGAGTTTGATCTAGCCACGGGTTCACATCTCACCTTCGTCACCTTACAAGAGTGGGGCCCAGCTGCGATTTATCTCGCAAAGCATCACGCCATTGTTGGTAAGGATGCACTCTTCACCTCAACAGTTGTCACAATTGGCGGATCGATTGTTCGCATTCTTCCCACCGTGGAGTATTCGGGCCAAGGTTCGAGCGCTGATTTAGCTGGAGTTTATTTTGCTACCGATGGTCAGCATCAAGAGCATCGCATCCATATTGACCACAACCTCCCGAATGCAAAGAGCCGTGTTAACTATAAGGGCGCACTTGCCGGCGATAAGGCGCACTCGGTCTGGATCGGCGATGTCTATATTCGCGCCAATGCAGAAGGAACTGATACTTACGAACTCAATCGCAACCTGCTTCTCACTGATGGTGCACGCGCAGATTCAGTCCCTAACCTCGAGATTGAAACTGGCGAAATCGTCGGCGCTGGCCATGCCAGCACGACTGGGCGCTTTGATGACGAGCAACTCTTCTATTTGGAGTCCCGCGGTATCCCTGCTGACGAAGCGCGTCGCCTCGTTATCCGCGGCTTCTTTGCCGAAATCGTTAATCGAATCGATATTGATGCTATTGAAGAGCGCATCATGGATCGCATTGATTCCGAACTTGCGAAGGTGGGGGAATGAGTACCGTACATTTCTCAGAGTTAGAAGAAGGCAAAGCGACTAAGGTTATGGTCGATGGTGCACCAGTCTGTGTTGCGCGCATCGGCGACGAAGTCTTTGCGATCGGTGATACCTGCTCGCATTCCGATGCCTCCCTATCTGAGGGTGATATCTCCGGCTTTAAAATTGAATGCTGGCTTCACGGCGCCGAATTCGACCTTCGAACTGGCGCAGCCCTTACCCCGCCAGCTACAACAGCTGTACCCACATTTTCCGTACAACGTGATGGAGATACCGTCACCATTTCATCAGGCAAGGAAGCGTAAATGAGCACACTAGAGATTAAGAACCTTCAGGTATCTGTAGCGACCGATGCTGGCATGAAAGAGATCTTGCGCGGCGTAGACCTCACCATCAAATCTGGGGAGACACACGCGATCATGGGCCCCAACGGTTCTGGAAAATCCACTTTGGCCTATTCCATCGCAGGTCATCCTAAATACACCGTGACTGGTGGTTCTGTAACACTCGATGGTGCCGATGTACTTGCCATGAGCGTGGATGAGCGCGCCAAGGCTGGCCTCTTCTTGGCGATGCAGTATCCCGTCGAAGTTCCCGGCGTCTCAGTAACGAACTTTTTACGTACTGCGGCTACGGCGATTCGCGGTGAAGCCCCAAAGATTCGCACCTGGGTCGGCGAAGTGAAAGAGGCGATGGCCGCACTCAAAATGGATCCTGGTTTTGCTGAGCGCAATGTCAATGAAGGTTTCTCTGGGGGCGAGAAGAAGCGCCACGAGATCCTCCAGCTCGAACTCCTCAAGCCGAAGTTCGCGATTCTCGATGAGACTGATTCAGGTCTTGATGTTGACGCCCTGCGCGTTGTCTCTGAAGGCGTTAATCGCGTGAAGGAGAATTCTGAGATTGGCGTATTGCTAATTACTCACTACACCCGAATTCTTCGTTATATAAAGCCGGATTTTGTTCACGTCTTTGCCGCCGGTCGCGTCGTTGAAGAGGGCGGACCAGAGCTTGCTGACAAGTTGGAAGAGAAGGGTTATGCCGATTACGTTCAGGCGTAATTGATATTTCCCCGATGAACTCGCTCTTAGATGTCGCGCACCTTAAGGAAGATTTTCCGATCTTCTCTAAGGTGATGCGCGGAGATAATCGTTTGATCTATCTCGACAGCGGGGCAACAAGTCAAAAGCCATTATCGGTCTTAAATGCCGAGCGAGATTTTTACACTCAGCACAACTCAGCGGTTCATCGAGGTTCGCACCTCTTGGCCGAAGAAGCGAGTGAAGCTTTTGAAGGTGCGCGCGAGAAGGTAGCGGCATTTATCGGAGCCGAGGTCGATGAAGTCGTATTTACCAAGGGGGCGACTGAATCACTCAACCTCATCGCCTATTCCATCGGCAATAGCGCGCCTAGCTCTCGGTTAGCCATAAAACCCGGTGATCGAATTGTGGTCAGCGAGATGGAACATCATGCCAATCTCATTCCTTGGCAGCAGCTTGCACAACGAACTGGCGCAGAGATTGCTTGGTTTCCTGTAACACCCGATGGGCGACTTGATCTCACTGAACTTGATTCGATTATTAACGAGCGAACCAAGATTGTGGCGATCACTCACCAAAGCAACGTTCTGGGCACCATTAATCCACTAGAGCAACTCATCTCTCGTACACACGAAGTTGGCGCACTATTTGTGCTCGACGCCTGCCAATCTGTTCCTCATTTTGCTGTAGATGTTAAAGAACTCCAGATAGATTTTCTTGCCTTCTCCGGCCATAAGGCTGTTGGCCCCACTGGCGTAGGAATTTTTTGGGGGAGAGCTGCGCTCTTAGCGGAGATGGAACCCTTTCTTACTGGCGGTTCCATGATTGAATCTGTGACGATGGCGGATGCCACGTGGGCGCCAGCTCCTCGAAAATTTGAGGCGGGCGTTCCCAATATGGCACAGGCGGTCGGCCTAGGGGCTGCCCTCGATTACTTGAGCGCAATCGGAATGGATGCCATAGAGTCGCACGAAAGTGCGATCTCCGATTATTTGATTCCCCAGCTTCTCGCGCTGCCCGGACTGACACTCATTGGACCAGCTTCATCAGAAAGTCGCGGCGCAGTCTTCTCCTTTGCAGTCGATGGAATTCATCCACACGATCTCGGTCAAGTCCTGGATCAATCCGGGATCGCCGTTCGAACGGGGCATCACTGCGCTTGGCCGCTGATGCGTAAATTAGGAGTGGTCGGAACCACTCGAGCATCGTTCTATCTTTATAACGATCTCGCCGATGCCGATGCACTTATCGAAGGTATTGTCAGTGCGCAGAAATACTTTAAGGTGCTCTAATGGATCTCGATTCGCTCTATCAAGAGGTGATCCTGGATCACTACAAGAACCCACTGCATAAAGGACTTGTACCGGAGTACACCAAGCAAGTTCATCATGTGAATCCAAGTTGCGGCGATGAGATCACGCTTAACCTCACTCTCGATGGCGATACTGTCTCTAATATTTCGTGGGATGGCGTTGGATGTTCTATTTCGCAAGCAAGCGTCTCCATTCTCTCCGATCTCTTGATCGGAAAGGATTATCACCAGGCATTGGGAGTTGTAGAAACCTTCCAAGAGTTGATGGCCAGCAAAGGTAAAGGCCAAGGCGATGAAGATATTCTTGAGGATGCAGTTGCATTTGCTGGCGTATCCAAATTTCCAGCCCGTATTAAATGCGCACTCTTAGGGTGGATGGCTTTTAAAGATGCAGTTTCTCAAGCAGAGCACGGAAAGTAGGAAAGATGTCTGAGCAATTAGCCAATCTCGACGATATTACTGAAGCGATGAAAGATGTCATTGATCCAGAACTTGGAATCAACGTTATCGATCTTGGCTTGGTCTACGACATGCGCGTTGACGAAGGCAATATCGCCACACTCGATATGACACTGACTTCAGCAGCTTGCCCGCTCCAGGATGTTATTGAGGATCAAACCCGTTCGGTACTTCAGGACCTCACCAATGATGTGAAAATCAACTGGGTCTGGATGCCACCTTGGGGCCCCAACAAGATTTCCGATGAAGGCCGCGAACAGTTACGGGCTATCGGCTTCACTGTTTAATGTCCAACCAAGCACAGTGGCTAGCCATGCATCGCATGGCAACACAAGATTCTTCGATCAAAGATCAGAAGCTCAAAGCCGGAACCTTTAAGCGGATTCTTAGTTTTGCACGGCCTTATCAGACGCTGATCTCCTTCTTCTTGGTAACAGTCATCTTTGACTCCATCGTGACAATTTCTTCACCGCTTCTGCTACGGGAACTCGTCGATAGCGGAATTGCCAAAGGAAATGGTGGCCTGGTTACGACCTTAGCGGTTGCGGTCGCGCTGATCGCAGTGGCCGATGCGCTCTTGAGTATGGCCAGTCGCTTTCTCTCTTCGCGAATCGGTGAAGGTTTGATTTACGATCTTCGTAGCCAAGTCTTCACCCACATTCAACGTCAATCGATCGCTTTCTTTACGCGCACTCAAACGGGAGCTCTCATCTCGCGCATCAACTCTGATGTGATTGGTGCTCAGCAAGCATTTACCACCACCCTCTCCGGTGTTGTGAGCAATATCTTCACGCTCTTGCTCGTTGCAGGCGCCATGCTGGTGCTCTCATGGCAGATCACTGTCATCTCATTGGTTCTGCTACCAATCTTCCTGCTTCCGGCTAAGCGAATGGGTAAGAAGATTCAAGGTCTCACGCGCGAGTCCTACAACCTCAATGCTGAGATGTCTTCGACTATGACCGAGCGCTTTAACGTATCCGGGGCCCTCTTGGTCAATCTCTATGGCAATCCCGAGAAGGAGCGCTTTACTTTCTCTACCAAAGCTAGACGTGTTGCCGATATCGGCATCAAGATCGCCGTACTCAACCGAATCTTCTTTGTCGCTCTGACATCGGTTGCTGCGATTGCCACGGCTGTTGCTTACGGAGTGGGTGGACACTTAGCTATTCGCAAGGTCATCACCATCGGATCGCTTTTGGCAATCACAACCTTGCTGGCCAGACTCTATGG
The DNA here is from genome assembly GCA_903919375.1 of uncultured Actinomycetes bacterium. GTDB lineage: Bacteria > Actinomycetota > Actinomycetes > Nanopelagicales > Nanopelagicaceae > AAA044-D11. The sequence goes on from CAIXHZ010000011.1 coordinate 14,373, forward strand.
GCCTTTGACTGCGCTCTCCAACGTGAGGGTAGACATAATGTCCGCGCTCGTCTCATTTGAACGAGTCTTTGAGGTACTTGATCTCGAGCCGATGGTGAAAAGTCCAGAAGATCCAAGGCCGCTACCAGTTGCGCAACCGAGCATTAGATTTAATGACGTAACTTTCGCTTATCCCAAAGCTGAAGATATCTCTCTTGCTTCGTTAGAGCTCGCCGCAAAGAAAGAGTTGGTGGACTCAGGAACGGTACTTCACAACGTATCTTTCGATGTTGCTCCTGGAACTCTGACCGCAATTGTCGGGCCCTCTGGCGCTGGTAAATCGACGATATCTGCTTTGTTGCCGCGCCTCTATGACGTTACATCGGGATCAATTACCATCAATGGCGTTGATCTGCGCGAGCTCTCTCTCGAAACGCTTCGCTCAACCATCGGGGTGGTAACCCAAGATTCGCACATGTTCCACGAAAGCATTGAAGCTAATCTTCGCTACGCCCGACCAGATGCCACTGTTGCGCAAATTTGGGAGGCATGCGATGCAGCGCAGATCGGGACCTTTATTCGAGCTCTTCCCAATGGATTAGATACGGTTGTGGGGGAGCGTGGCCATCGACTTTCAGGCGGTGAACGTCAACGTCTCGCGATTGCTCGATTGTTACTCAAGGCGCCAGCGATAGTGATTCTCGACGAAGCAACTGCGCACTTAGATTCAGAAAATGAGGCGCTGGTTCAAGAGGCGCTAAAAGTCGCGCTAAATGGTCGCACTAGTATCGTGATTGCTCACCGACTTTCTACCATTCAAAACGCCGACCAAATTCTGGTCTTGGAATCAGGCAAAGTTGTGGAACGAGGAACGCACGAAGAGCTCGTTAAAGCTCGAGGTCTCTACTTTGATCTTTACGAACGGCAAACTCTCTAAAGATCGCAATTCTGCCGACCAGAATAATGATGGCGAAGAAGACCCATTGCAAAGCGTAAGCAAAGTGCGGTCCGTTACTGAGGTCCGGTAAATCAATTTTCGTAAGAGCAATTGGCGCCATCTCGGGTCTGATGAGGTCGAGATAGAACGGAGCAGCCCGCACACCTTGTACGGAATTCAATTGAATGCCACTCCGCTTGGTCGGAATCGTTGCAAAGAATGATCCCGCGATTTGATGAGTGAGATCATCGCTACGAATGCGCGCCGTTATGGACAATGGGTTGCCAGCAAGGACGGGGATGGATGGCGGAGTTGATGCGCTCTTTCCTGCCGCAACCCAGCCACGATCAATCCAATAATTTTGGCCATTGACATCATGGAATAAGTTGAGAACCTCAAAACCAAACCGACCCTGCGAATATCGATCGCGAACTAAGAGTTGATGGCTCTGATCAAATGTTCCAGAAAGTAGAGCGGTGCGCCATTGCGAGGCGACGGGATCTGATACCTGGGCTAATTCAGTACTCGTAAGTGCGGGCAGAATTTGATTAGTGCGGATTACTCCGTTGGCATGAGACCGCGCCGTTCCACGATGATATTGCCATTGCGCCGCAAGCAAGCAGAGAAAGATAAGAAGAAGAGCAAGCGCGCTCTGCCCCAACGACAGGAGCGAGAAGTATCGAGATTTCTTAGAACTCTTCACTTACTGAAGTTCTTTACCTGCTGAATTGAAGAAGACGGTGGGGGATTTAATGGTCTCGCGTCCGGCATTGGCAAAGATGACGGCGATATATGGAAGGAAAGTGGCACCAGCTAATGCGAACCAACGATACGGGCTGGGCAAAAGTACAGTGAGAATGAAGCAAGTGGTACGAACCATCATCGAAATGAAGTATCGACGCTGACGCGTGGACTGGTCCACAGTCAGACCTTCTTGTGCGTTGGTGATGGAATGAACCACTGGGGCAGTAGCGCTCTCGGGCTTCTTTCGTTGCATCATCTGATGAGTCTAGCCGCGTGGGATTTCTTATGTACGCATGGGTAACCATTACCTTTATCTCATGAGTTTAGAATCACAAGGGGTCGCCCAAGTCGCCCTCGTCACAGGCGGAAACCGTGGCATTGGTCTTGCGATCGCCCAGAAGTTGCAGGCGTCGGGATATACAACAGTGGTGACTTACCGCAGTGGTTCTGCGCCACAAGGCTTGCATGGTGTCACCATGGATGTCACGGATCTTGCGAGCGTCGAAGCCGCCTTCAAGGAGATCGAAGAGAAGTTTGGAACTGTGGATGTCCTGGTAGCCAATGCTGGAATCACCAAAGATGGCCTCTCCATGCGCATGAGCGATGAAGATTTTCATGCGGTAGTTGAAACAAATTTGATGGGCGCATTTCGAGTTGCTCGCTCATCGACTAAAGGAATGATGAAGAAGCGTTCTGGGCGAATGATTTTTATCGGCTCGGTCGTCGGACTTTTGGGATCAGCCGGCCAAGTGAATTATGCAGCTACTAAAAGTGGGCTGGTGGGAATGGCGCGTTCATTTGCCCGCGAGTTAGGAAGTCGTAACATCACTGCAAATGTGGTCGCACCAGGTTTTGTAGAGACTGATATGACGGCAGTTCTCGCTGAAGATCGTAAGAATCAAATTTTGGCCTCAGTTCCACTGGGCCGACTTGCATCTCCCGATGAGATTGCAGGAGTTGTACTTTTCTTGGCATCACCAGCAGCAAGCTACATCACAGGCGCAGTTATTCCTGTTGATGGCGGATTAGGAATGGGGCACTAATAATGGGAATTCTCGCCGGCAAGAAGATTTTGGTAACGGGCGTCCTTACCGATTCATCGATCGCATTTCATATTGCGCGCATCGCACAAGAAGAAGGCGCTGAAGTAATTCTGACCTCTTTTGGCCGCGCGCTGAGCATCACCAATCGCATCACCGCTCGCTTACCACATCCCGCACCAGTCATCGAACTTGATGTCACCAGCGTGGAACATCTTGATGCGTTAGCTGATCGCGTCAAAGAACATTTCCCGCACCTCGATGGCGTTGTGCACTCCATTGGATTTGCGCCGGAAGCAGCGCTCGGTGGTAATTTCCTCAATACTGTTTGGGAAGATGTTGCGACCGCTGTTCACGTCTCCGCCTATTCATTGAAATCATTAACCATGGCGGCGCGCCCGCTCTTTACTGAGTCAACTGGTGCCAGCGTTGTTGGTCTGACCTTTGATGCGACCGTTGCATGGCCTAAATATGACTGGATGGGCGTGGCTAAAGCTGCGCTCGAATCCACCAACCGCTATTTGGCTCGCGACCTCGGTAAAGAAAATATTCGCTTCAACTTGGTAGCGGCAGGTCCCATCCGAACCATGGCAGCAAAATCCATCCCCGGCTTCGACGAGTTCGAAAGCGTCTGGAATGCTAAGGCGCCATTGGCGTGGGATGTTACCGACCCGGTTCCCGCAGCCCAAGCAGCAGTTGCTCTGCTCTCGGGGTTTTTCCCTAAGACCACAGGTGAAATCATCCACGTGGACGGCGGCGTTCACGCGATAGGTGGGTGAAGGTCCCTAAGACCACAGGTGAAATCATCCACGTGGACGGCGGCGTTCACGCGATAGGTGGGTGAAGGTCCCTAAGACCACA
>CAIXHZ010000012.1 GCA_903919375.1 uncultured Actinomycetes bacterium
CCCGCAAGCAGATCGTGGCGCTGCCTGCCGATATCCCATCGCGTTGGGGGCCACGACTCGTAGATTTCTACCAGTACATCGCGCAAGCCATTAAGGCCGCGAAGTAACACTATGACAGAAGTTGGCGAGGCATCGTTGAGAAAGATGTGGGATTGGCGAATCAATGCCATTGCTGCTGCCTTCTTGCTTGCTGTCGTTTTGTTGGGGATCAGCTTCGGCCCTATCCCAATCTCCTTTTCATCGATTCTTCGCACCCTGCTCCACCTCCCGCACTCACTGCATGGCCAAGATCGCACACTTCTCTTTGACCTTCGTCTGCCGCGCGTTTTACTTGCTGCGCTGGTGGGAGCGGCACTGGCAACAAGTGGGGCTGTTTACCAAACTGTATTTAGAAATCCGCTAGCAGATCCTTATCTGCTCGGAGTGGCTGCTGGTGCTGGCCTTGGCGCAACCATCGCCTTTACGTATGCAGGTGTCAATCTCTACTCCTTACTTCCCATCTTCTCATTCGTCGGTGGAGTTCTGGCAGTACTGACAAGTTTCTTCATCTCAGGCAAATTTTTTGCCGAGCCAAACACGCTCTTACTGAGCGGAATTGCAGTTGGTTCTTTTGCCACTGCTCTGCAAACCTATCTCCAGCAACGCCACTCTGATGCACTACGCCCGGTCTACTCGTGGATTTTGGGTGAGCTCACCGTCGCCAATTGGTCGGTAGTCACATGGTCGGCAATCTATATTTTGTTCGCCATCACCATTCTGATCAAAATCTCGAAGCAGCTTGATGGCTTAATGCTGAGCGATGAAGAAGCCTTCTCACTCGGAATAAATCCGCAGCGCTTGCGTATCATCGCAGTGGGCGCAGCAACTCTGGCCACGGCAACTGCCGTCTCGGCTAGCGGTCTTATTGGCTTTGTCGGAATTGTTGTCCCCCATTTGGTCCGCGGTCTTACCCGTCGAGTGACCAATAGGTCGCTACTGACGATTGCTATGAGCGGGGCTGCATTCTTAGTTCTGGCCGACTTAGGAGCGCGAACGCTCATTTCCCCCGCTGAACTTCCTATTGGAGTCATCACCGCCTTTGTCGGTGCACCATTCTTCCTCTATGTACTTCGTCGGCGAAGGGTCTCCCAATGATCCAGTTAACTGATGTATCACTTCGCTTGGGCGGTCGCTTAATTTTGAACGATATCAACGCGGAGATATCGCACGGCACGTGGACTTGTCTCGTGGGACCCAACGGCGCCGGTAAAACCACTCTCCTCAAAGTCTTATTGGGAATTTCCCATTACTCCGGAAGCGTTCAAGATGGCGGACGAGAGGTTTATAACGATCATCGTCGAAACGTTGCCTTTGTCCCCCAGCAACCGCAGATTCCCCAAGGGATGAGCGTTGCTGAATATGTCATGCTCGGCAGATCAAAAAGAGATGGCTGGGGCAATGAGAGCGCCGCTAGTCGAGAATTTGTTACACAAATTTTGCATGAGACATCACTCTTTGGAATGCAAGATCAATTGGTGGGCCAACTATCAGGTGGTGAAATGCAACGGGCCCTCATTGCTCGTGCGCTAGCTCAGGAACCCGAAACAATTTTGCTCGATGAACCAACGAGCGCCCTTGACTTGCATCACCAGATTGCGGTTTTAAATAATATTGAGACACTTAAGGAGCGCGGCGTTACGATTATTTCGACGATGCATGACATCACACTCGCAACAATGTATGCCGAAAATATTGTGGTCATGCGCGATGGAGAGGTAAGACTCTCCGGGTCGACTTCAAGAGTTATTCACTCCAGTGAACTCAAAGCTGCCTTCGATAATCGCATTACGGTCTATACCTTAGATTCTGGTCGACCCGTCATTCTCGCTTCGAAAACGGACAAGAACGGCAACTAGTACCAGTTAGCGAACGTGCGACTCAACAAAGGGAAGCTTGACGATCGTCGCCATTGAAGAGCGACCGCGCACATCAACGGTGAGTTCTGCCCCGACTTTATATTCTGGTTTTACTAGCGCAAGTGCAATTCCCGTCTTTAGGGTAGGCGAAAAAGTCCCCGAAGTTACTTCACCAACTGCCTCACCCGCTGAATTGAGAACGCTCATACCAGCGCGCGGAATGCCTCGGTCGCTACAGAGAAGTGCACGTGAAATGCGTGCCACTCCAGCCTCCTTTTCCGCTACAAGAGCAGCCTTACCCTCAAAGGAATCTTTCGTGAGCGAAACCGCCCAACCCGCCGCTGCTTGAAGCGGTGAGATATCGAGCGAGAGTTCGTGGCCATGAAGTGGATAACCCATTTCGGTGCGCAAGGTGTCGCGTGAACCCAATCCGCACACTCGACCATCTATTTCAGAAATCTTCTCAACCAGTAATTCCCATAGTGGGAGCGCAGCTTCCCACGCGGGCAGGAGTTCATAACCAAATTCGCCCGTATAACCGGTTCGACAGATAATCACATCACCCCATGATTCATGGCCCGGAATTGTTACTTGAGTGAAGGCCATGTAATCCAAATCAATGGTGAGGCCGAGCGCTGTCATTACATGAGTTGTCGCCGGTCCTTGCACAGCTAGGACGCCATAGTGATCATGGAGATTTTTCACTTCAATATGAGATGGCGCGTTATCGATAAGGACGCGGGCAACTTGCGCACAATTGGCGGCATTAGGAATGAGGAATAGATCATCAGGAGAGAACTCGTAGACGATCAAATCGTCGATCACTCCACCATTGGCATCGCAGAGCAAGTTGTATTGCGCGCTTCCTGGATTGATCTTGTTGAGATCATTGGTCACCATTGAATTGACAAAATCTTTTGCCGCGGCACCCTTTACAGAAATCTTCCCGAGGTGAGAAACATCAAAGATGCCGACTCGTTCGCGAACCGCAGCATGCTCAGCCAGGACGCCGCCAGGCAAGCTTTCGCTGATCCCTTTGGGGTATTCGATCGGCATATCCCAGCCGCCGAAATCAGCTAACTTTGCTTGAGCAGATACATGCCAGTCGTATAAAGGCGATTTCATATTCAGAACTTTACCCCCATTATTGGCCGAATCCATGGAGCTTTCTGTCGTAGGCTCTGAGCATGACATCAGTGAAATTGACTGCCTCTGCAGCGCACGACATTCTCGTTCTTGGCCTTTGCTCATCTGGCAAAGAGATTGCGATTGAAAATTCGGATTCAGTACTCACTCCCGCCCAAGTAAAGGAACTGATCGTTTCTCTCAAGGCCATGAAAGCATCGGCACAAGTAGATAGCATCACTAAACTGCCTCACTCAGCCTTTGGACTCGTTCTCTTCACTGGACTCGGTGAAAAATCTAAGAGCTTCCCCCATGAAACGCTGCGTCGCGCAGCAGGCGCTGCTGCTCGAGCACTTGCTGGCGAAAGATCCGCTACTTTCGCACTTCCTCATTCATCAACCCTCGAACTCTCTGCCATTGCAGAAGGTGCTGCGCTCGGTGCTTATACCTTCAATGAATTTCGTGGCTCATCAAAAGCCGATCACCAACCCTCACTGGGATCGATTTCGGTCTTAACTCGCTTGACCAAAGATGCGAGCGCCAAGGCAATCGCTCGGCGCGCTGAAGTCATTGCTGACCGAACCGCTCTTGTACGCGATCTCATCAATACTCCCCCAAGCCATCTGACTCCCGAGAGTTTCGCTACTCGCATGAAGAAGGTCGCAAGCCCGCTTGGACTCAAAGTGGAGATTCTTAATGAGACTCAACTGCGCGATCGTGGCTACGGCGGAATAACTGGTGTGGGCCAAGGATCAGCCAATCCCCCTCGGTTACTTCACCTGACCTACGCGCCGGCAAAGGCAAAGCACCGCTACGCCTTTGTTGGAAAGGGAATTACATTCGATACCGGTGGCCTTGCCCTCAAGCCTGCTGCAGGTATGGAGGCAATGAAATCGGATATGTCCGGAGCCGCTGCAGTAGTCGGTGCAATCTTTGCAATAGCCGATCTCAAACTCCCCATTGCCATCGATGCCTGGGCACCGCTTGCTGAAAATATGCCAAGCGATAGCGCTACCCGCCCCAGTGACATCATTACTATGTATGGCGGCAAGACCATTGAAGTACTAAATCCAGATGCGGAAGGCCGCTTAGTTCTCGGCGACGCTCTAGTAAGAGCTCAGGAGGTCGGAAAGAAGGCCGGCGGCCTCGACGGCATTATCGATGTAGCCACTCTCACGGGTGCACAGGTTGTCGCACTAGGTACTCGCACTAGCGCTGTCATGACCAATAACGAGGAATTTTCTGGCCATTTTCTTATTGCCGCCAAGCGCGCAGGCGAACAATTCTGGCCGATGCCCCTGCCTGAGGAATTGCGCGCCTCTCTGGACTCACCGGTGGCCGATATGGCCAATATTGGGGAGCGGATGGGCGGAATGCTGGTGGCGGGCCTCTTCCTACGAGAATTCGTTGATCCTGCGACCCCCTGGTTGCACCTCGATATTGCCGGCCCGGCCTTCAATGAGAAGGAGGCACATGGCTATACGCCAGTCGGTGGGACCGGTGTCGCTCTGCGCTCGCTGGTAGTCCTGGCCGAGTTAGCCTCTTCCTAAATTCGTGGCAGGATTAGGGCTAGAAGCAAGTAAGTCCTAAGAGAGGTTCACGTGGCTCAATTCGATCTCGTCGTACTTGGTGGTGGCTCAGGTGGTTACGCATGCGCTCTTCGCGCAGCACAACTCGGCCAGACGGTAGTTCTCATCGAAAAAGACAAGCTCGGCGGAACCTGTCTACACCGTGGTTGCATTCCGACCAAGGCACTCTTACATGCAGGAGAGGTCGCTGACTCATCGCGCCATTCCTCTGATTTTGGCGTCAACACCCAATTCATCTCCATCGACATGGTTGGCGTAAACGCATATAAAGATGGTGTTGTTGCCCGTCTCTATAAAGGTCTCCAGGGACTCGTTAAGTCTCGCAACATCACCTATGTCGAAGGCGCAGGTCGCCTGATCTCTCCCAATACTGTTGAAGTAAATGGCGAGCAGTACACCGGCAAGAATGTTGTCTTGGCCACTGGTTCTTACCCACGCACTTTGCCTGGCTTAGATATCGATGGCGTTCAGATCATTACCTCCGAACATGCTCTACACATGGATCGAGTACCTGCTTCTGCCATCGTTCTTGGTGGCGGTGTTATCGGCTGCGAGTTCGCATCAGTCTGGAAATCCTTTGGTTCAGAAGTCACCATCATTGAAGGCCTTCCTCATTTAGTGGCGTTAGAAGATGAATCCTCTTCCAAGCAGCTCGAGCGCGCTTTCCGCAAGCGCGGAATCAATTTTGAACTCGGAACTCGTTTCGCATCAGCGACCAAGGATGCTAATGGCGTTACGGTTACTCTCGAAAATGGCGCCACATTCACCGCCGAAGTTCTTCTCGTTGCAGTCGGTCGCGGTCCAGTCTCAGCCGGTATTGGGTATGAAGAGCAAGGTATCGCGATGGATCACGGCTATGTTCTCGTGGACGACAAGTGCCGCACCAACATTCCTGGTGTTTGGGCGGTCGGAGATCTCATTCCAACCCTGCAGCTCGCACACGTTGGCTTTGGTGAAGGAATCTTGGTCGCCGAAGAGATCGCTGGCCTCAATCCCCGTCCTATCAATTACGACGGCGTCCCCCGCGTTACCTACTCCGAACCAGAAGTGGCTTCCGTTGGACTTACCACCGCTAAAGCAAAGGAGAAAGGTATCGATATCACCGAACTCTCCTATGACTTGGCCGGCAATGGTAAAGCTCAAATCCTTAAAACGGCTGGTTCCGTGAAATTGATTGCGGATAAGAGTGGACGCGTTCTCGGGATTCACATGGTGGGCGATCGCGTCGGGGAACTGCTCGCTGAAGCACAATTGATTTATAACTGGGAGGCCGAGGCAAACGATGTCGCTTCCCTCATCCACGCACACCCAACTCTCTCTGAGGCTGTTGGCGAAGCGCACATGGCACTTGCAGGCAAACCACTTCACGCACACGGGTAACAGGAGAACACAATGTCATTTTCAGTAACGATGCCAGCACTGGGCGAATCGGTCACCGAAGGAACTGTTACACGTTGGCTTAAGAACGAAGGCGACATGGTCGCTATGGATGAGCCGCTACTCGAGGTCTCCACCGATAAAGTCGATACCGAAATCCCTTCACCTGCTGCCGGAATTCTCTCCCGCATTGTTGTGGGCGTAGATCAGACCGTTGCAGTTGGCGCTGAGCTTGCCGTCATTGGCGCAGCCGATGGCGCAGCCGCTCCCACTCCAGTTACTCAGGCTCCTGTGACTCCAGCAGTCCCAGCACCAGTCGCCTCTGCTCCTGCTGCAGAGCCAGTTGCCGTTGCACCGGCGGCGGCTCCAGTCGCGGCACCAACACCTGCCGTTGTCCCTACTTCAGCCGGCACCATTGTTGCGATGCCAGCACTCGGTGAATCAGTCACTGAAGGAACTGTGACTCGCTGGCTCAAGAACGTTGGTGACACCGTTTCTGTCGATGAGGCGCTTCTCGAAGTCTCCACCGATAAAGTGGATACAGAAATTCCATCGCCAGTCTCCGGAACCATTCTCTCTATTGATGTTCCTGTCGATTCGACAGTTCCAGTTGGAGCGCGACTTGCCACTATTGGTTCTTCCTCTTCAACCCCAGCAGCTCCAGTTGCGTCAGCGCCAGTTGCTCCTGTAGTTGCAGCGCCCGTTGCGCAGGCTGCTCTAGTTGTGGCTGCGCCGGCACCCGTTGCTCAGGCTGCTCCAGTTGTGGCTGCGCCCACACCTGTTGCTCACGCGGCGCCCGTGGCTGCAGTCGATAACTCCGATTCGTACGTCACTCCCCTTGTCCGCAAGCTGGCCCGTGACAATGGCGTCGATCTCACACGCGTATCTGGCACCGGCATCGGTGGCCGAATTCGCAAGGAAGATATTTTGGCTGCAGCGCCGCGCGCGGCCGCACCAGCACCAGTAGCGCAATCAAACTCCACCTCACCTGCGGTACCGGTAGCTGTTTCGCCATTGCGCGGAACTCAAGTCAAGATGTCTCGTCTTCGCAAAGTTATTGCTGAACGAATGGTGGAATCTCTTCACGTCAGCGCTCAGCTCACCACAGTTGTCGAAGTAGATGTCACAAAGATTGCCCGGTTGCGCGATCGCGCCAAGGCAACTTTTGAAGCTCGTGAAGGCGTCAAGCTCTCCTTCTTGCCATTCTTTGCTGTCGCTGTCTGCGAAGCGCTCAAGCAACATCCAGTCCTTAATGCATCTGTCGAAGGTGAGACCATCACCTATCACGGCGCCGAGCACCTCGGAGTTGCCGTCGACACCGAGCGTGGTCTGCTCGTACCGGTTATCAAAGATGCTGGCGACCTCAATATCGGTGGTGTTGCACGCAAGATTGCTGATGTTGCAGCTCGCACTCGGGATAACAAAATTACTCCTGATGAACTCGGTGGCGGAACATTCACCATCACCAATACCGGCAGCCGCGGCGCACTCTTTGATACCCCCATTATTAATCAGCCACAGGTAGCGATTCTCGGACTCGGCGCTGTCGTTAAGCGTCCGATGGTTCTCAAGGGGACCGATGGCGGCGAACAGATTGCCATCCGATCGATGGTCTACTTGGCACTCTCCTACGATCACCGCATCGTTGATGGCGCAGATGCCGCTCGCTTCTTGGTCACATTGAAGGAGCGTCTGGAAGATGGCCGATTCGAATCGGATCTAGGCCTTTAATATGAAGAAGACGCTTCCACCACAACGCATTGCGCTCACGGGAGCATCTGGATTAATTGGCACCGCTTTAGTCGGTCATCTACGTTCTGAAGGTCACACCGTTCAGCGCTTTGTTCGTCGCCCGGCTGTTGCCGCTGACGAGATCTCTTGGGATCCTAAATCCGGAACGGTCGATATCGCTGCCCTCGAGGGCGTCGACGCCGTTATTCACCTCGCGGGCGCAGGTGTCGGCGACAAGCGTTGGACTAAGAAGTATCGCGCTGAAATTCTCAACTCTCGATTGTTGGGCACTACGGCAATTGCTAACGCCGTCGCGCAAGTAAAGCCTTCAGTATTTATCTCCGCAAGTGCTATGGGCTTCTACGGGGAAACCGGCAATCGCGCAGTCACCGAGGTCGATCGCAGTGGCGATGATTTCCTTGCAGCGGTATGCCGTGAATGGGAAAGTGCAGCAGATCTTGCTGGCGATGTTCGCACCGTGAAACTTCGCACTGGATTAGTCCTCGACCCTACCGGTGGCGCACTTGGTCGCATGCTTCCTCTTTTCCGTTTTGGACTTGGAGGCAAGCTCGGAAATGGCAAGCAATGGTGGTCGTGGATCACCTTGCATGATCACATTCGCGCTATCTGTTTTCTTCTTGAATCTAACATCAGCGGGCCGGTAAATCTCACTTCGCCTAATCCCGTTACAAACCTAGAATTCACTGCCGCTCTTGCGCGCACACTTCACCGACCAGCTCTCTTTCCCGCTCCAGCGTTCGCACTGAAACTGGCACTCGGTGGCTTTTCCACCGAAATTCTTGGGTCGAAAAAAGTTTCACCAGAAGTTCTGATATCTCATGGCTTTACCTTTGATTACCCAGAAATTTCTGGCGCACTCACAGCTCTTATTTCCGAGAACGAATAATCGCTTCGGCCGCCAATCGGCCGCTGCGCATGGCTCCTTGCTGCGATGGCAGTTGCGTGAAATCCCCCGCAAGATACGTTCCAGGCAATATTTCTTGAATGCCGCTTGCGGTCCAATCTTTCAAATGAAGATGTAGCGATTCTTTAATCTCATAGCGACCTACTAGATCCCAGGCGCGAGTATTCCTCGACCACACGGCACTCAATTCTTGGTGGAGTTGGCTTTCTGGCACGGCGGTAAGTGCTGTTGTCGCGATCAAGTGGTGACCTGCGGGCGCGTATTCGCGCGAAATCTCACTCATCACTACCGAATTCACGATTGACGAGCCACTTCCCACAGCGAGATAACGAGAAAATTCCAACTCATCTCTTGTGCAGTGATACCACGTCGTAGATGAGAGTGATGAGATACCTAACTGGCGGCCGAGCAAGGTGCCAGCCGCACTCGCTATGGTGGCCACGACGACGTGCTTTGCCGCCAGAGTTCCGAAATTGCCACGTACTTCACCTGCCGAGATGGCAGTTACTTCAGCGCCATATCGAACGTTCTTTATTGGACTCGCCAATTTTTCTGAAAGCGATCCCACTCCCCTAGCTGGCACACCGGGACGACCTGTTGCAAAGGAACGCATGATCGCTCTCGCCACAGGCGCGCTTATGTGATCCGGGTTAGTAAGGAAGACGCCAGTAAGAAAGGGTTTGAGAATATTTCGGTAGAGCGTTGGAAAATTCTGGGCAATTTCTCCCAAGTCCTGATGGGTGCCAGGTTCTTTGATCAGGAATGATGCAAAGGCTAGCTTCTCGGTGACACTTCCTGAGATTCCACCGATAGTTCCTGCAGGATGGGATAGACCCACGATGCGATTTCCCCAACCTGCCAATCGAATATTGGGTGAGAGCGGGGAGAATTCTAAATCTTCGAGGAGATTCAGGTCTTTGATTTCTGAATAACCCGAGTTGATCACTTGGAAACCGTGATCAAGAATGTAACCATCGACACGATCAGACTTGACTCGTCCGCCAGGGCGATCCGATTTCTCCAGAACCGTGACCTCTAAGCCAGCTTTTTCAAGATAGGTAGCCGCTGTCAGACCAGCAAGGCCTGCTCCCACAACAATGACATCGGACATAGGGCCGGACTATCTCACGGAGATTTCACGGGCAAGATCAATGATTGTGGCGACACTCAGAATTAAGTCGTGTGTAACGGTCAGCGGTGTTCCCGATGTGACGCTCGAAAACACTTCAGAATAGAAATGGCCATAATTTCCCGGGAGTGATGGATAGGACTTCGATTTATCTCCTTCAACAAGGATAGTTTCGGAGCGAGTATCAAGTGACCAACTCTCATTTACCGGCCGCTCGCCACGGCGCAGGAGATCTTCTTGGGGATCTAAATCTGCAACGATGAGTGAACCTTTGCTTCCCGACAATCGCAGGCGCGGACCAGGCGCGCCGATTATGGCGCTGGCAGAGAGATAAGAATCAACTCCGCTGGTGTGCTTGAGAGTGAGATGAACATCGTCATCGCCACTTCCACGAATAGATCGGACACTTGCGCTCACCAATTCGGCGGGACCGAAGAGATGTAGCGCAGTGGAGAGCAAATGTGGTTGAAGATCGAAGAGCAGGCCGCCACCATTGGCTGCGCCACTTTCGCGCCAGGCACCAGGGCGAAGTTCAGGACGGAAGCGTTCAAATCGCGATTCGCACCGGAAGGCCGTACCAATCGATCCATCAGCAATCACACTGGCTGCAGTGAGCGTGTCACTATCCCAAAGGCGATTGAAGAATGTGGTGACAAGCACGCCTGCACTTTCTGCCGCGTCAAGAATTTCGCGAGTATCGATCACAGAGAGTGCAAATGGCTTATCGATAACCACTGGGATGCCTCGTGCAATGGCAGCAAGTGCCTGTTCTTTATGGAGATGATTTGCAGTAGCTACGACCAAGAGATCGAGATCTAAATCTAGAAGTTGGTCGATGGTGGAGAGAGCGGAACTGCCGGGGAAATCTTCTTGAAGTTGGGCTGTTCTCTCAGAACTTGTGGTGAGTACACCTGCGATTTCATGTCCTTGAGCGGCGATAAGCGGGGCGTGAAAAGTGCGCCCCGCAAGCCCATAACCAGATATTCCTACGCGCATATCGGCGTTAACCTCGAGTTACTGTGATTCCTTGGAGAGCGCTGATGGCCACCAGATCTTTGGTCCAATGCTGTGAACTAGGGCCGGAACCAAGATGGAACGCACAATCAAAGTGTCGAGAAGAACACCAAAGCCGACGGTGAATCCGAGTTCGGCAAGGAAGACCAGCGGCAAAATACCAAGAACGGTGAAGGTCGCTGCCAAAACAATTCCAGCCGACGTAATTACGCCACCAGTAACCGTAACGCCCTTAGTCATGCCAGCGCGAGTTCCGTGCTTGATGGTCTCTTCGCGAACGCGAGTCATCAAGAAGATGTTGTAGTCAATGCCGAGTGCGACAAGGAAAACAAAGGAGAAGAGCGGATAGGAAGTATCTTCACCTGCAAAGTGGAAGAGATGGTGGAAGACCAAGCTTGATACGCCGAGAGTTGCTGCAAATGAGAGCACAACGGTGACGAGCAGTAATCCAGCTGCAGCAAGCGAACGAAGCAAGAGACCCAAAATAATCGCAATCACCAAGAGAATGACCGGGATAATGAGTGCGCGATCTCGCTGCGCTGCTTTATGAGTGTCATAGTAAACCGCGGTCGTACCACCAGTAAGAATCGATGGATCGATAGATTTTACAGCAGCTCGCAACGAAGGAATAAGCGCCGTTGCTTTCGCCGAATCCGGCGCACTTGTTAGGGTGACATTAAGTACTTCGAGGCCGTTAACAACCTTTGGGCCCTGAGTCACTGGGTCCACCATTGGGGAGACGGAGGAGACGCCCGCGACTGATTGAAGTTTCGAGGTCACTGCATCAACTTCTCCAACTTTGACGACAACTTGAGTCGGATCACCTTGTCCGCCCGGGAAATGCTTCAGTAGTTGTTCTTGACCAACGACCGAATCAGGGCGAGAGGTAAATGATTGAACGGTAGAAAGTCCATTTGCTCCCAAGGTAGAAATAAATGCAGCGAGAACAAGAAGGGCGCCGCCCGAGACGAGCCAATATTTACGAGGATTCTTCGCGGTTGCATTAGCCACTTTGGACCACACACCAGTGAGTTTCTCATCGGGGTGATCAAAGAGCGGACGCTTTGGCCAGAAGATCCAACGGCCAAAAAGAACAAGTAGCGCGGGTAAGAAAGTAAGAATCGTAACCATAGAACAGGCGATACCAATGGCACCGATGGGACCGAGGCCTCGATTGTTGGTGAGCTCAGAGAGCAGGAGTACGAGCAGGCCGAGAGCAACGGTAGAACCAGAAGCAACGATTGGTTCAACTACTCCGCGCCAAGCAGCCTTCATCGCATCAACCCGAGAGCGATGCAGATGCAACTCTTCACGGTAGCGAGCGATCAAAAGCAATGCATAATCGGTAGCCGCTCCCAATACCAGCACGGAGAGAATTCCTTGCGATTGGCCATCCAATGCAATCACATTGTGTTTTGCAAGTTCGTAGATGACGCCGCCCGAGAGAGTGAGAGCAAATCCAGCCGACATAAGCGGCAAGATCCATAGGATCGGTGAGCGATACACAACGATGAGGATGAGAGAGACCAGTAAGCCGGTAACGATAAGCAACTTGGAATCAAGTCCGCCAAAGGCTCCAAAGAGATCAGCGAATAATCCGCCCGCACCGGTTGTATGAGTGATAAAGCCATTCTTTGCTGCAAATTCAGATGAATAATAACGAATTGCAGTAACGATTCCTGGAAGTGCTGCGGATTTACCATCGGGAAGCAATTGCGTTGCAACATCTGCGCTAATGGGCAAAGATGCAAGCAACGCCTTACCATCTTGGGCGGGAAATGCTCCTGGTTGTTCAGTTTTCACAAAGTAGGAACCGATAAGTAGGTGCACTGGATTTCCGGATTTGTCCTTCAAGGAAGCGCCCTTTTCATCCACCAAGGGACGAGAAGCCAGACCCTGGACAAAACTCTGGGTGGCCGAAGTATTAGATGGAGTTACTTGACCTTCGAAGAGGATAAGTGCCGGGAAGGCGTTAATTTTGGTAGTCGCGAATTTTGCGATGGCATCTGTCGCCTTGGATGCTTCGGAATTGGCAGGCAAGAACTTGGAATTATCATTCTTTTGAACAGTAGAGAGCGATCCAAAGAGCGGGCCAGTCACGCCGCTGATCATGAACCACAGGAGAACGACTGCAGTTGCAACCCAGAGCGGCTTGCGATGACCCTTCAAGCTATTGAGGTTGGGGGTTTTCGCTTCGGCGGTTTTCGACATAGTGATCCATCTCTGTGTGGGTTGACTTAATTTTTCTCGATCGTTATTGACTTCCAGGGGCTCAATCGAGCTCTCATACGCCTAACTTTAGCCATTTTGGCGCCAATTCTCTTGATTTAACCTAACCCTGTCCTCTCAATTAGGCTGGGCATATGGCACCTCTCGCTACCTCGGGCATCGCCTTAAAACGCATGCTTGATTCTGGCCTCACTGACTATCAGGAAGCCTGGGATGCGCAACGCAAAATTCATGAGGAGATTGTCGCCGGGCTTCGCCCCAACACCTTGATCTTGCTCGAGCATGCCTCGGTTTATACCGCCGGCCGTCGCACCGAGGAGAGTGAGCGTCCAAAAAACGGAGTTCCCGTTATTGATGTTGACCGCGGTGGAAAAATTACGTGGCATGGCGAAGGCCAGCTGGTTGGCTATCCCATCGTTAAATTAAAGAATCGAAACGACGTTGTGGGTTTTGTCCGTGAGATCGAAGGCGCCCTGATTGCTGCCTGCGCCGAACTTGGATTACAGACTATCAATATTTGTGATCGTACTGGAGTCTGGATGAGAGATGAGCGAGGCGATCGTAAAGTTGCCGCAATCGGAATTCGTGTCGCCAAAGGCGTGACAATGCATGGCTTTGCGCTCAACGTTAATCCGAGCCTTCTCCCTTTTTCCCAAATCGTTCCATGCGGGATAGCTGATGCCGATGTATCAACTCTGGCTGCCGAACTCGGACGCGTTATCACTATTTCTGAAGTAGCCCCCATCGTTGAAAAACATATTTACGAAGCGCTAGCAAAGGTGATCGCATGACAATTGCACCAGAAGGTCGCAAGTTACTTCGGATCGAGGCGCGTAACGCAGCCGTTCCGATCGAGCGTAAGCCCGAGTGGATCAAGACTAAGGCGAAGATGGGACCGGAGTACACGGCCCTGCGTTCACTGGTCGTCTCTGAAGGCTTGCATACCGTCTGTCAAGAAGCAGCTTGCCCCAACATCTTTGAATGTTGGGAAGATAAGGAAGCAACTTTTCTTATCGGTGGCGATCGTTGTACCCGTCGTTGCGATTTCTGCAATATCGATACTGGAAAGCCCGAACCGCTAGATCGCGATGAACCTAGGCGCGTTGCCGAATCCATTAAGACCATGGGACTTAACTACGCCACTATTACCGGCGTTACTCGCGATGATCTCGATGATGAAGGCGCTTGGTTATATGCCGAGACAATTCGCTTAGTTCACGAACTCAATCCAGGTATTGGCGTAGAGATGCTCGCGCCAGATTTTTCAGCAAACCCGGTCTATCTCAACGAAGTATTTAGTTCGCGCCCAGAAGTCTTTGCGCACAATCTCGAGACCGTTCCTCGCATCTTCAAAGAGATCCGCCCTGGCTTTAGATATGACCGCTCGCTACAAGTAATCTCCATGGCACGGGATTTTGGATTGATCACCAAATCCAACCTCATACTCGGTATGGGTGAGACTCGAGAGGAAGCATCTGAGGCGTTACGCAATCTTCACGATGCTGGAACAGATATCGTCACTATCACGCAGTATCTGCGCCCTACTCCCAACCACCACCCCGTTGTTCGTTGGGTAAAGCCCGAGGAGTTTGTGGAACTCGCCAAGGAAGCTGAAGATATTGGATTCTCTGGTGTCATGAGCGGACCACTGGTTCGTTCAAGTTATCGCGCTGGTCGGCTCTATAAGCAAGCACAAGAAAAGCGAGCGACCATCAATGGCTGATCTGGTCTATCCCCCAGTAATTCTTGCAATCAAAACGTTTTGGAAATATCTAGGCTTGCGCTTTGATTTCGAAGGCGAAGCCAATGTTCCTCGTACTGGTGGCGCAATCCTTGCCATCAATCACATCGGATATTTGGACTTTGCATTAGCTGGCACAGCCGCACTTCCTGCTAATCGCTACGTGCGCTTTATGGCGAAGAAGGAGATCTTCGATCACAAGATCTCTGGACCGCTCATGCGCGGGATGCACCACATTTCTGTCGACCGTGAAAGTGGATCATCTTCATTTGTGGCTGCCCTTCGCGCACTTCGCGCAGGTGAAATCGTAGGCATCTTTCCCGAGGGAACTATCTCCCGTAGCTTCGAATTAGCGGAGATGAAAACCGGCGCAGTCCGACTCGCGATGGGCGCTCACGTCCCCATCATTCCTACCATCGTGTGGGGAAGTCAGCGCATCATGACCAAAAAGCGCAAGCCTGATTTCAAGCGAAACAAATTTCCCATCACAGTGGCATTCGGTGAACCCTTCATCGTTACCAAAGGTGAAGATGTCGATGCAGCAGAAGCAGAGTTAAAGCGTCGCCTCAGCGTCCTGCTTTCCAAAGTTCAGGCTGAATATCCCGATAGCCACGAAGGTCAATGGTGGGCTCCGGTTCGATTAGGCGGAACTGCCCCCACCTTGGAGCAAGTTAATCTAGAATTCGCTGCATATCTGGCAGAGAAGCAGGCCAAGACGGCACAAGACAATAAAGATGCACAAGACAATGAGGAGAATAAGTAATGGCGCTTTTTAATCGCAAGAAGAAGGCTGAAAAAGTTCAAACCGCCCCCGGTGAACCCCAAGGCCAGCTCGCCGTCCTCAAGGATGCATTCGCTCTCACGCGCAGAGAAAAGCCAATGGCAATCGTCTGGGCTGCCCTCCTCGGAGTAGCAGTACTTATCGGTGCAATTATCTTTGGCTCTTCACTCGGACACCCCATCTACTTTGGAATTATCGGAACGCCACTCGCACTTCTAGTCAGCTTCTTCTTCTTCACTCGCCAAGCAAACTCCGCCGCCTTTTCATCTATCGAAGGTCAAATAGGAGCAGGCGCATCGGTATTGATGGCTATTCGCAAAGGCGTCTCCACAACTCCAGCAGTTCGCGTCAACCGCGAACAAGATATGGTCCACCGCTCTGTCAGCCGCGCAGGAATTGTTTTAGTTGGCGAAGGTGGCCGAGGCGTACGTCAATTAATGCAGGATGAGCACAAGCATATGGATCGCTTTGTTCAGGGAGTTCCTGTCACAGAGATTTATGTCGGAAATGATGCGGGCCAGATCAAGATTCGCAAACTCCAAAAGCATGTCAAGAAGTTGCCTAAGAAACTTTCCACTGCCCAAATGCGCGAAGTGCGCAATCGCATCAAAGCTGTCGGCGGCATGAATATGCCTATCCCTAAGGGTCCAATGCCCAAGGGTGTAAAGATGCCTAAGCGCTAATTACGCGTTAATTACCTTCGTTCGGCAGATAATGTCGTGATATCCTCTGCCCTCTTTAGAAAAGACGGCAGGCAGAACGAGTGAAATCAAAACGCTGCGTAGGGCAACTCGACCGACTGGTACTGCGCCATCGGTATCGAAATCAACAACATTAAGATTAAAGAGCTTCTGGCCGATGGAAGAACCAGTGAGTGATGTCAGGACAATCAGTTCGATGAGAAAGAGCAACGATGTTGCGAGAGATCGCTCCCCGTTGGAGATTTTCGGGATCAGGCCCACGGATAAGTCGGCAATGAACCAATCCACCGTAATCGCCACAAAGCGACGACCCAAACCAGCGGTACTTCCCGGAATATGCTCTGATCTCATGGTCTGAGCCTAGCCGAGGCGTGCCGACCCAACCCTCAACCCTTACTTCGGGTTATGAAACATATCCGTAACATAAGGGCAACCCTTTTTTCATGGTCAAAGCCTAGATTTTCCCCCGTAGCAAGCACCCGTTTTACCTGAGTCCTGGCCCGATGATGCGCCGTACTTAATCCTCAATGTCCTTCACGATCGATAGTCGTGACGAGTTAAACAGGAGAAATAATGTTTAAGAATTCCACTGAAATCTTCGATTTCATCAAGAAGAACGATGTGAAGCTAATTGATGTTCGCTTCATTGATCTTCCTGGTATCCAGCATCACTTCAACGTTCCTGTCGAGTCTTTCGACGAAGCTGTCTTCACTGATGGTCTCATGTTCGATGGTTCTTCTATTCGTGGCTTCCAGTCAATCCACGAGTCGGATATGAAGTTGCTTCCTATTCCCGGTTCAGCATTTATCGATCCATTCCGTAAAGAGAAGACTCTTGTCATTCTCTTCTCGGTTCACAATCCGATCGACAACTCCCCTTACTCACGCGACCCACGTGGCGTCGTTGCTAAGGCGGTTGAATATTTGAAGAGCACCGGAATCGCTGATACAGCATTCTTCGCTCCAGAAGCAGAGTTCTACGTCTTTGACGAAGTTAACTTCGCAACATCACAGAATGCCTCACATCACTTCATCGATTCCATTGAAGGCGCATGGAATACAGGTGCTTCGCTTGAAGCTGATGGCTCTGCAAACCGTGGTTACAAGACCCGCTACAAGGGCGGATACTTCCCAGTTTCACCAACAGATCAACTCGCAGATATTCGCGATGCAATGACCATGCAGCTCGGTAAGGTCGGCCTTCTTGTTGAGCGTTCACACCACGAAGTGGGAACAGCTGGTCAGATGGAGATCAACTACCGCTTCTCCGACATCCTCTCTGCTGGTGATGATGTTATGAAGTTTAAGTACGTCATCAAGAACGTTGCTTGGGAGAATGGCAAGACAGCAACCTTTATGCCTAAGCCACTCTTTGGCGATAACGGTTCAGGTATGCACGTTCACCAATCACTCTGGAAGGATGGCAAGCCACTCTTCTTCGAAGCTGGCAACTATGGCGATCTTTCAGACATGGCACGTTGGTATATCGGCGGACTCTTGAAGCACGCACCATCACTTCTCGCATTCACCAACCCAACTGTGAACTCATACCACCGCTTGGTTCCAGGCTACGAAGCGCCAGTAAACCTCGTTTACTCCGCTCGTAACCGCTCTGCTTGTATCCGTATCCCCATCACCGGATCTAATCCCAAAGCAAAGCGCGTTGAGTTCCGTTGCCCAGATCCATCATCTAACCCATACCTCGCTTTCGCTGCGATGCTTATGGCTGGCCTTGATGGAATCCAGAACAAGATTGAGCCATTGGCTCCAGTCGATAAGGATCTCTACGAGCTTGAGGGTGCAGATGCTGCAGCAATCCCACAAGTTCCTGGCTCTCTATCCGAAGTACTCGATAACCTCGAGAAGGATCATGAGTACCTCACCCGTGGTGGAGTATTCACACCAGATCTGATTGAAACATGGATCGCTTACAAGCGCGAACAAGAAGTTGATTATGTCCGCTTGCGTCCGCATCCAGCAGAGTTCGAGCTCTATTACGACATCTAAGTCGACTCCGTACGATCCGTCCCCGCATTACAAAAGGCCCTCGAGAAATCGGGGGCCTTTTTATTAACTTATTATGGTAGACGGCAATCTTTCGATGCAGCAGGTAACTTCAACGTGATGGGCTTCGACAAATCTTTTTATTTATCGCATCACCAGAGCCAGGATATGAGGTTATCCAATTCCCTCCCCAGGAATTGGCCGATTGCAGGTGCCCCAGCAGTCACCAAATTGATGACCACCTGGCTAGAAATAGCTGGGTGGTCAGCAACGATGGGGGCGAGAGTCTGACCAGCGTAAACTCCGGCAGCGCCTCCAGCCCCTGATCCAAAGGTGCCGCCCACCATGGAGCCTAATGCCGCTCCCACGCCACCGCCGATTACCCCACCCACATCTGCAATTATTGATGCCTTTGCTGATTGAGTTCCAATAACAACAAGTGAAATCCCTATACCTATTATTGAGGACCTTCTGACTCTTGCATTATTCATATTTACTCCCCCACTGGATGATGTGAAACCGTGTTCGCGTAAGGTAATTGAACTTTAGGTGATCAGTTTTGTACTCTCAGGAACATTACATTCTGTATACATTTTCCCGACGCTAAACTGA
>CAIXHZ010000013.1 GCA_903919375.1 uncultured Actinomycetes bacterium
AGGATTGGTCATCGAAGCACCGTCAGAGAAGACGAGGGTCGGGACGACTTGGTTGCCGTTGTTGATCTTCTCGATCAAGGCTGCAGCCTCTGGCACTTCCTCAATATTGACCTCTTCGAAGGTAATTCCCAGATCGTTGAGTTGGCGCTTGAGGCGCTTGCAATAGCCACACCAGGTGGTTGAGTACATAACAAAGCTCATGGGAAGAGCGTAGTCGAATGATTAACGATTGTTGGTTCGCGAAATGACCGAGATCAACGCTGTGGGCGTCGTTGTGTTGATGTAGGAAACATCTGTTGAGGTATATGTGGCATAGATGCTATGAAGCCCTCGAACAGGTGGTTTCCAAGAGCAAGTGGCTGTGAAATTCGGAGAAGAGCCAGTGGCTACCACCTTCAAGCACGCTGGAATTCGTTTGCCATCAATGTAGAACCGGAAATAACCAGCGGCTCCTACAGTTACAGTGAGATTTGTATTAATACCCTTGTTGGGAGTTCCTACAACTGTTGGAGCTCCGATTACTGGAGTCGTTGGTGCGCCAGCTACAGATTCGTACGTCGAACCGCCACGTAGTTCATCGATCAAGCCGTTATATTCGGTTTGGGCTGATAAGTAACCCCAACTCCCGGTAATTGCCGCAGAGTATGAAACGTCCCATGTCAATGAACTATCCGAGACAGGGAGCGTATCCGTTGGTGCAAATTCTTTAGCTTGAATTGTGTCATTGCCCGATGCAACAGTAGTAATTTTTACTATTACAAACCAAGACTTATTATTTGCAGAGGCTGACGATGCCGGACCGGTGTATGGATAAGTGTTTGTTGGATACCAGACGGAGTAATTTGCGCTTGTTGGTTGGATGGTAAGCCCAGAGTTATACGTCCAGCCAACAAAAATTGCATTTTTTGAGGTGTCGGTACTAGCAGTAGGTAAGCCATTAAGAATTCCCATCACGGCAGAACCAGTGGAAGCTCCATCGAATGGCGCTTCCATCAAGTAGCTTAGATAGAAAGTTCCATTTGTATCGAAATTCAATGGCGTACTTAATTGCCGTGCTGAGTAATACATACTCCAAATACTTGACGATGTAGAAGCATAAGTATTATTTGCTGGGACTGTGAAGCGACTATTCGCTGGAAATGCCAATTGGCTATTGTAAGTATTTGTATAGATGGCAGCTAAGCCAGCAGCAGGCCCTTGCTTTTGCGCCAAGACTTTAATCCAATTGCCGGTAAAGCCGAGGCTGCCTGAGCTGCCTGCGGAGGTATCCATATTTGTGTTTGCTGTGCCCGACATCGACTCATATACCGAAGGCGCGGGCGCGACCGCATAAGAAGGTGAAATGGCAAGGAGCGAACTTGTTAGGAGTAGGGATCCGAGAAGTAGAGTCCGAAACATTGTGCGCACGCTTTATTCTAAGTCAGGCTAAAGACTAGGCCAAATACCCCTATCGAGAGATCCATCCTTGAATATTGCTCAACCGCGCACGCAGATTAGACTCAATCCATGCTGCGCACGAGAACATGGGGATTAGTTGCCGCACTGGCCGCTTCAATTTTCCTCTGCCCTACTGCACATGCAGATAACCCGGCTGTTAATACTTCAACCACAGACAATTACGCCTATCTCACGGGCGCGGGTGGTCAAGGATTTGAAAGTGCATCAACATCGGCTTATTTGGTGGGCAATTCAAATATCACCGTCGAGGCGTGGGTTAATCCTTCAGACACAATGACTTCGTCAACTGGCATCATTTTTATTCGACAGGATCTATTGGAGTATTACATCACCAATGGAACTTATGGTTTCGTTTATAACAATGCTGGATGGAAAACAGCAATCGATACTGGAGTACGCGCCCGAATAAATGAATGGCAGCATGTGGCGTTTGTTAAGAGTGGTACGACATTTAGTCTTTATCTCAATGGCAGCCTCGCTTATCAATTAGTTGATGCAACAAACATTCCCGCAACTCTCAATAACTCATCGCAATATGTGGCTATTGGTGCGTCGATGTGGAATGGTTCGGCGAACGTCAACTACCCGACCAGTTCATATTTTGCTGGTGGCATTGATGAAGTCAGAGTATGGACGACCGCTCGAAGCCAAAGCGATATCGCAAATAATATGAATGTGAAAGTTGCCCCTTCAACGTCAGGCTTAGCTAGTTATTGGGATTTCAACGGAACTTCAGACACTACAAAAATTTATGATCGTACTGGACTTCTGAATTTAGTAACCTGGGGAACTCCTGCGCCCACATATCCTGATATTAAAACGACGGTTACAACGCCTGGCGCTATGACAGTCACTTTCCCGCGTACCTATCTCAACGGAACTGGTGGCTACCAAATACCCACAGGATTTTCTACCGTAAGCACGCTCATTGTCGGTGGTGGAGGAGCTGGTGGCTTTGATGGTGGCGGAGGCGGCGGTGGCGGCGGCGTCTATCAAAATAATGCTTTGGCGGTAACGCCCGGAAGTTCAGTGACAGTCATTGTCGGTAGTGGTGGCGCGGCAGTAAATGGTTACACAGGTGGATCACTCGCTTGTAATAATACTTGGAGCAACACAGCCGTCGGTTGCGTTGGCTCGGCAGGTGGAAGTTCTAAATTTGGCAGCTATTCCGCATCTGGTGGCGGTGGCGGTGGTGGTATCGAAGCAAGCGGTGGAAATGATTCCGACTCCACTGCAAATGCACGAGGCGGCGGCGGTGGCGCCGGCGGTCAAAACTCTCGAAGCGGGAGTGCATCGCCTGGTGCGGGTTCAAATAGCGGTGGAAGCGTTGCTGATATTTCTAACAATGGCGGCGGTGGCGGCGGTAGTGCTAGCGCAGCTGGCTCAGTCGGAACGACATCAGCTGCGGGCAATGGTGCGGCAGGCGTAACAGCAAATCTCAATTCTACGGTCTATGGATCAGGTGGCGCTGGTGGTTCGTTCACTTCCGCAACCCTCGCTACAGGCGGAATCGCAGCTGCAAATGGTGGAACGACAACACTTGCACCTACAACACCACTTGCCAATCGCGGCGGCGGCGGAGCTGGTGGCGGAAATGGTTCACCAACTGCAACCAATGCCTATGGAACTACGGGAGCGGCTGGAATTATCATTGTGCGATATTCACTGGCTGGGTCGACGACAATCTCATTTGGCTCAGCACCCGTTTATCGAACTCTCACAGTTCTGACCGCAACAACAAATATTCCAGGCAAAGTTACCTTCTACGCCAACGGCAAGAAGATCCCAGGGTGTGCATCCGTACCAGCACCTTCGCTCTCGGCCACATGTAACTGGAAACCATCACTGCACGGATCAATCACTATATCTACGCTGGTGACACCTACAGATACGAACTACCTACCAGCAACAAATGTGGCTGCGCTTCAAATCGCAACAGCGCGAAATGGAAATCGTTAGTTAGGCTGATTTATTTAGCGATTGCCCGATCGCGCCGCGATACTGACGCGAAATACGCTGGTCTTAATGGCCGCACCAGGTTGTGGAGTACATAACGAAGCTCATTTGAGGAGCCGAACTTATTGGTGAAATTACCGCGTACCAGAGCGGACAATGACGGAAATATTGATCGGACCAACTGCCGTACTCCCACCGCCACCAGTAGTGGAGGCGGTGGCTGATATTTGGATTTGCCCATGAGTCGAAGGTTTCCAATTGCACTGGGCGACAATATTGGGGCTGGTGCCGGTTGTTGGAATCTTGATACAACCGGGAATGCGCTTATTTGCAGCATAAAAGGTCACGATTGCAGGAATACTTACATTTATAACTATCGGGCTGAGAGCTCTATATGTGCCGATTGAATTATTACTTGTGAGATTGAAGCTATTAATTGTTACTGCGGTAGCGAAACGAATAACGACGATGCCATTGGTACCTGAACTACCGCTAGTTGTTGAGTTGCCGCCTGATCCACCAGTTCCGATTCCAGTCGCCGTTACTCCGGCGGTCCAACCCGTTGCGCCATATGCCAATCCACCCAGTCCATAGTTCGCAGCAGATCCCGTTATATATGAACTAAGTGCGGCGCCAGGTGCAGGAGATGCGCCACTTGTTGCGGTATCAACGGCACCACCACCAGAACCAGCAGAACCAATACCGCTCTGGCCACCAACATAAATTCCACCAGATCCACCAGTTTTACCAAGGTAGGTCTGAGAACCTACATGTGCAGTTGTTCCCGCACCACCAGCTGCTTTATTTCCCACACCACCTACGGCATCGTTATATGCATACCAGTGATTGCTTGCACCTCCACCACCTCCACCAGCAGTTCCAGGTTTACCAGCCTGTGTTGCAAAGCCTGCAGTGCTCGAATATCCGCCACCGCCACCACCGCCCGCTGTGATTTGATCAAAGGTTGTCGTCCCACCTTGTGAACCTAAAGTGGCATCACCATTGTTATAAGCACTTGTTCCTGCGCTACCGCCGCCACCAACAATAATTGAAAGTGACGTTGATGGCGTTAACGGATAATTACTGGCCACCATTGCACCGCCACCACCGCCACCGCCACCACCACCATTACCGGAAGAGTTTCCACCTGCACCGCCACCGCCACCACCGACAATTAAAATGTCAGCCTGAGTAAGTCCCGCTGGAACGGTCCACGTGCATGAGCCAGTTTGAGTAATGGAGAACGTTGTATAAGAAACCCCATTGGAACCATTCGTTCCATTCCCTATATAAGTGTTCTGAGTTGTAGAACATGCGGCAACCGCGTGAGCGGAAGGAGCAGTCTGTAAGACTTGTACGAGTAGGACCAAAAGAGCCAAGACTCCGCGCCTCGATTGACCTCTCACTCGTCTCATAGCCAGATTCTACTGAACGATTCTTACCCTGTTTCGCCTAATAACCACGCTCATCGGCATCCTCATCCTCGCTTGAATGCATGAAACTCGCCCTTGCTAAAAAGGGCCGCGATCCCCAAGTTCTCCATCGAGCACACTTCGAACGCTCAATCACCTATGAGAAAATGGGAAAGATCGCTAGTGCAACGAAAGATCTTGAAATGATCTTGGTTGATGATCCTGCAAATGAAGAGGTATTGAGTCGATTGAATGAGCTAAAGGGATAATCACGTTTATAAGTAACCCAAAGTAGTTGAGCGAGTCGAACGAAAAACTCTTGCGCAAGAATTCAAATAGTTCTACATTATGAAAACAGAAAAGACGAAAGCTATCGCCTTCGCCTTTTCTGGCCCGCTGCTTACGGGTCTTAGTTCTGACTAGTCTCTAGGATTTTGAATCCAAGTTGCGATTGCGACCAAGAAATTGACCACAATCGCAACGAGAGCTAGCCACTTCGTAAGATTCATAAACACCCCCAATCACTAAGTCTTGGCTTATGCCAAGCGCATATCGGAGAAGAGGCTGCAGCCTTTCTTCGACCTAGCTTTCAGGGTCGGGCAAGGAGAAAGTTAGAGATTCTTCGGGCAGGGGATTGAGGTTCACCCGATCAGCTGTGAATAACTAGCGCTTGTGTATGGATTCCCGGCCCGAAGCCAGAGATACTTAGCCCATGGACGACTGGAAGCAAATCACAGCTCGTCGCCTAAGTATGTGTGAAGTTTGTTCAAAAGAAATTGAAAAAGGTCAGCCCTTGGTTTGGTCACGGGTGAAGAGTGCTGTTCGTTGTATTGGATGCCAAAACATCTCGATAGAGAAGAAGCCTGTCAAGAGAATTAACAGAATAGTCGGAGATGCCGGCGCCTCGGCAAAGCGCCAATACAAAACGCGATCAGCTAAGGATTCTTCTAAAGTTGAATTTCTGCACCCTCGACTGGCCAAGTTGTTGAGAGTGGACAACGTTGACTCTCAAACGACCAAGAATTGGGCGAAAGGCGCAGTCGGAGAAGAAAAGGTCGGAAATTTTCTTAGCAAATTCATAAAGAAAAACGGAGGAATCCTTCTGAATGATCGACAAGTCCCTGGCACAAAAAAGAATTTGGATCACATTCTCATTACGGAAAATGCTGTTTTTGTCATTGATGCAAAGAACTGGTCAGGAACTATCTCGGTAAAAAGTGTTGCAAGAAATTCAGAAGTAGTGGAAATTCTATATTTGAATTCCTACAATCAAACGAAGACTGTAGAAAAAATGAAGGATCAAGTCGAAGTAGTTAAGCAAGCACTTAAAGCGGGCGGATTCAAAGTAGAGGCAATCGGCTACCTTATTTTCTACGGAGTAGATTGGCCGAAGAAGGGGATCCCCACGCAAGTCGACGGAGTACTCATAAATGGCAAAAATTCGAGCGGCGTTATTCTCGGTATCAAATCTGAGAAGAAAGTTGACGTCGCAGCCATTGGAACTTACCTAGAAAAGTACTTCCCACCTCGATGAGCTAAGGTCGAAGTGAGAGTGAATATGAAGCAGAATTGGAGAAAGGAGCTTTCAAAATCTCTTCACAACTAGAGGTTTATCTTCACACATTAGTGCAATCGCTTAGTTTTAAAAGATCTATTCTAGAACAGGCAGATCCTGACAAATCCCAAGTTCTTTAAATATAGACCTTGCTGTTATATAGAGACGGCGGCGGGAATTGTGATTTCTTTCAGAATCAACCTTATTCCTTATTAGAGAAGAGGTAACTTCATTTATATCTAATTCCCAAATACCCATTCTCTGAACA
>CAIXHZ010000014.1 GCA_903919375.1 uncultured Actinomycetes bacterium
AGGTTATCCTGCTCGATCCCAGTGCTGATCCACATGATCGTGAAATCGCATTTGATATTGCACAGCGTCTTGAAGGGCGTTTGATTGCGCTAGGTGTTGCCGTACTGCTCACTCGTAGCAAAGGAAATACTCCGACAGATGCAGATCGAGTCGCATTAGCTAATGGCGCTAATACCGACCTTGTAATTTCAATACATGCAGATAATTACATCAATGAGAACGCTCATGGCGTTGCTACTTATTACTATGGCAGCGATGCCCACGGTATTCACTCTGTTGTGGGTGAACGTTTTGCAGCGCTAGTCCAGCGCGAAATTACCGCCCGAACCGACCTTCTCAATTGCCGAACCCACGCCAAAAGTTGGGATTTGCTTCGCCTGACCAAAACACCTGCCGTTCGGATAGATTCTGGCTACCTCTCAAATCCCGGTGATGCCGCCCGTCTGGCCGACCCTGAATTCCGTGAAACATTGGTTGAATCGATTGTTGTCGCCATCCAGCGCCTCTATTTATCAGCGGAGAGCGATGCCGCTACCGGAACTTTGAAAATCTCCGATTTGCGTCAGGCTGGCATCCGTATTAATTGAGCATTAATTAACTCGTTCCCATCGCCCCTCATCCGTGTGCGAGAATTATCGGATGAGTAACGACATCACCCGCCTACATACTGGAAGCCCTGAGAATCTCACTGAGAGATTTGCTCATCGCGCCTCCCATATGAAGGCCAGTGAAATCCGAGCGCTCTTCGCTGTCGCCTCTCGTCCCGATATCGTCTCTCTCGCTGGCGGTATGCCTAATCTCTCTGCCCTTCCCATGGAGATGATGTCTGAAGTAGTGGCAAAACTTATTGTCGAAAATGGTGCTGAAGCTCTCCAATATGGCAGCGGCCAAGGTCACCCTAAACTGCGCGAACAGATCTGCGATGTGATGGCTCTTGAAGGAATCCGCGCTCATCCCGATGATGTTGTCGTTACCACCGGTTCACAACAAGCCCTTGATTTAATTTCGCGAATTTTTATCGATCCAGGCGATGTCATTCTTGTAGAAGCCCCCTCATATGTGGGCGCGCTTGGAACATTCCAACAATATGAAGCCCAAGTAGTGCATGTTGCAATGGATGAACATGGTTTGATCCCACAAGCACTTCGTGAGGCAATTACCACGACTCGCGCAGCGGGGCGGAAAATTAAATTTATTTACTTAATCCCTAATTATCAAAATCCTGGTGGAGTTTTGCTACCAGCAGAACGACGCACGGAGATTTTGGAAATTGCTCGTACCGCCGGGATCTTTGTTATTGAAGATAATCCTTATGGACTTCTTGGATTTGATCGGCCATCACCTAATGCGATGCGTGCTGAAGATTCAGAAAATGTAATTTATTTAGGTTCATTCTCCAAAACCATTGCCCCTGGATTCCGTGTCGGCTGGGCGCTAGTTCCTCAATCTCTCAAAGAGAAGATTGTTATTGCCAGCGAATCATCCATTCTCTGCCCCTCAAACTTTTCACAGTTAGCAATCTCTAGTTATCTCTCTGATCAGCCATGGCGTGATCAGATTGCCTCCTTTACACAACTGTATAAAACTCGTCGCGATGCGATGTTGGATTCCCTAGAAAAGCACTTCCCCAAGGAAGCTACTTGGACAAAACCAGAAGGTGGTTTCTATGTCTGGGTTACTTTGCCGCCAGAGATTGATACTAAAGCAATGATGCCTAAGGCAATTGTGGCCAAGGTTGCTTATGTACCAGGCACAGCCTTCTATGCCGATGGTTTTGGTAGTTGGTCGATGCGTTTGTCTTACTGTTACCCATCACCAGAACGTATCCGTGATGGAATTAAATCGCTCGGTGGCGTACTGAAAACTGAGATGCAAATCCGGGGTTTAAATTAACTAGGCCTTACTCAATGATCTTGGTGATCCGCTCAAGATCTTCCAAGGTAGCAAACTCGATGGTGATTTTGCCCTTTGTCTTACCTAGTTCCACATTCACTCGAGTATCTAGTTTGTCGGAGAGTTGATCTGCAATCTCTTTAAGTCGTGGTGAGAGATGGCGACCAGCTTTTGGTTTAGCTGTTTTAGTGGGGCCTTGATATGTCGAAGCAATCTCTTCGGTAGCGCGAACGCTCAATCCCTCAGCCACAATTCGTGCCGCTAATTTTTCAATTTCAGATTCATTATCAAGAGTGAGAAGTGCGCGCGCATGTCCAGCAGAGAGAACTCCTGCAGCGACTCTGCGTTGTACTGCTACCGGCAAATTAAGAAGTCGTAGCGTGTTAGAGATCGCTGGTCGAGATTTCCCAACTTTAGTAGCAAGCTCGTCGTGGGTATAACCAAAATCATTGAGTAAGTTGAGGTAGGCAGCGCCTTCTTCGAGTGGATTGAGTTGGCTACGATGAATATTTTCCAAGAGCGCTTCGCGCAATAATTCATTATCTGGTGTCTGTCGAATAATTACTGGAATGGTTTTCAGTCCTGCTTGTTTTGATGCGCGCAAACGACGCTCACCCATAATTAATTCATATTTACCATTACCAAGATCGCGAACTACAGGAGGTTGAAGTACACCAACTTCTTTGATTGATGCTGAAAGTTCATTGAGTGCATCCAGATCAAAAACAGTGCGGGGTTGTTTTGGATTTGGAGAGATCGAATTGATATCGACTTCATTGCGATTAGCAACTGTTACGCCAGCGCCATTGGTAAGTGGTTCGCGCTTTTCAGTAGCGAGTGCACTTCCTGAATTTAGTGTGGTGGGAATAAGTGAATCTAATCCGCGGCCAAGGCCACCTTTTTTACTGCTCATCAATTACTCCTAACGGAAGTTCGGTGATTTCAACACCACGTTCTGCAATTTCGCGCGCAACGCTCATATATGCAATTGCACCCGGTGATGCCGCGTCATATGTCATTACAGTTTGATTAAATGATGGCGCTTCAGAGACGCGCACAGCGCGCGGAATAGGGACATCGATTAACTCTTTAGGGAAATGTTGGCGCACGCTATTGGCGACATCATTTGCCAAACGAGTGCGTGAATCAAACATTGTTAAGACTATGGTGGAGATACGAACGCTCTGATTGAGCATTACCTGTACTTGGCCCAAGGTTTGTAGAAGAAGTGTGAGACCTTCCAATGAGTAGTACTCGCATTGAATCGGGACCAATACTTCACTGGCTGCGGTGAGGGCATTGATGGTGAGGAGTCCCAAACTTGGGGGACAATCAATAATGATGTAATCGATCCGATTGCCTTCAGTGATTCGCTCAGCTAAGAGAGTGGAGATAGCGAGTTTGAGCCGTGATTCGCGGGAGACAAAGGAGACCATATTGATTTCAGCCCCTGCTAATGAGATATCTGCTGGGGCACATTCCAAATGTGGGAAACCAGCCACTTTTTTAATAACTTCCGAAAGTGGGCGGTCATGGACAAGAACCTCATACATACCTGGCAGATCACTCCGGTCGATTCCAAGCGCAGTGCAGGCATTTCCTTGAGGGTCGAGGTCGATTACTAGGACTTTAAGGCCGCCCATAGCTAGGGCTGCCGCTACATTGACAGCAGTTGTGGTCTTACCTACCCCACCCTTTTGGTTGGCGACGGTGAAGATTCGGGTTTTTGTGGGGCTGGGCATCGGCTCTTTGAGGCGACGGACGCCAATAACCTTCTTCTCCTCACGGGCAGATGTTTCACGTGAAACCTCTTCCACAAGACCGCTCTGCTCCATGGGTGTAGTTAACCAGCCTTTTTGAGTTGGACAACACGGGCGAGTGGAATTCCAACCAATTCGATCTCTTTAACCTCTGCTGAGGCGACTTTTTTAAAGGTTTTAGAGTTGCTTACCTTCGCTTCTTGAAGTTCAGCGGCGGCTGCCTCCCCTTTCATCGCCAAAAAGAGGCCACCAGGGGCAAGTAGATGCCAAGAAACGTTTAATAATTTAGGAAGGGCAGCTACTGCGCGAGCGGTAACCACTCCAAAAGATCCCTTTACGGATTCAGCGCGGCCACGAATAACGCTCACTTCAATCCCTAAATCGTGCGCTACTTCATTGAGAAAATCGCAGCGGCGCTGGAGGGGCTCAATCAAGGTAATTCGAAGATCTGGCCGAGCCAGCGCGATCACAATTCCCGGCAAGCCAGCCCCAGAACCAATATCAGCGACTGAAATACCTTCTGGGATGAGGGTGGAGACAGGGATGCAGTTAGCGATATGGCGTTCCCAGATCCGATCTCCCTCTCGTGGTCCTACTAAGCCGCGCTCAATCCCCCATGTAGCGAGAATGTCGGCATAGCGAAGAATCTCTCTCTGCCGCTCAGGAAAATAGGCAGCGAGAGATTGGGAGAGGGATGTTTCACGTGAAACGTTGGGGGAATCCACGGATCTGGTCTACAGAGGCTTAGGCAGGAAGAACGACTACACAGCGATTGGGCTCTTCACCCTCAGATTCGCTGGTGAGGCCAATATCTTGAATGGTGTCGTGGACAACCTTACGCTCGAAGGCATTCATGGGGCGGAGTTTGACGCTCTCGCCAGAGGATTTAACCTCTTCCGCCACTTCGTGGGCGAGTTTGGAGAGCTCATCCTTCTTATCACTACGGAAGTTATCAATATCAAGCATGAGGCGTGAACGCTCACCAAGGGTGGTTTGGACAGCTAGGCGAGTTAACTCCTGGAGGGCATCAAGGACTTCACCGCGGTCGCCCACAAGGTGGCCGAGTTTTCCGCCGGCAATAGCAAGTGATGCGCGATCATTCTCTACATCGATATCAATGTCGCCATCAAGGTCGGTGATATCAAGGAGCGCCTCAAGGTAATCGGCAGCTACATCGCCCTCTTCTTCGAGGCGTTCAATGAGAGGCTTCTTGGCGGGCTTATCTGCTTTAACTTCTTCATCAACTGAAGGGGTATCTACTACTTCGCTCATTTTCTCTCCTTTTTAACCGCCGTTGGTAGCGATTTAAACATATTTATGCGTTTTTATACCTATTTGTACTATTTTGTCGTGATTATAAAAGCTATTTTTTCTTCTTATTGGTTTTTTTAGCCGCCGGTTTGGCTTTGGGTTGCTGGCGTTGGCGGGGGGTTGAATCAGTGTTGGTGCCTTCAACCTCGATTGCACCCAAGACATCTGTACCACTGACCTCAAGAGTTTCACCCTTTGCAAGCTTCTTCTTCTGAAGTTCTTCATAGGCAGGTGAACCTGGGGTTGGGTTTCTCTTGATCACATAGAACTGCTGACCAAAGGTCCATAGGTTTGTGGTTGACCAGTAAATCAAAACACCGACTGGGAAATTAACGCCAGAGATAGCAAAGATAACCGGGAAGACATACAACATGATTTTTTGTTGTTGGAGCATCATATTGTTTGATGCATCCATCTTTGGCATTCCCTTTAACATCAATTGACGCTGTGTGGTGAATGTTGTCGCTGACATAAATGCGATCAAAATAACTGTGATGATTTTTGTTTGGGTATTTGTATGTGAACTGAGGAATGAACTTGAAAGATTGGCACCAAAGAATTTAGCTTCTCCGGCAGATTTTAAAAGGTCGCCCTTTAGGAAGCCATGTGGATGTTGTTTCGCAATTCCATTGAGCACTTGGAAGAGTGCGAAGAAGATGGGTGCTTGCGCGAAAATTGGGAAACATGATGCGAGTGGATTGGTCTTATGCTCTTTGTAGAGCTTCATCATCTCTTCAGATTGCTTCTGACGATCATCTTTATATCGTTTTTGAATCGCCTTCATATGTGGTTGAAGAGCGGTCATCGCGCGCTGGCTCTTAATCTGCTTAACGAAGAGCGGAATTAAAATAATTCGAATAAGAACAACTAAGCCAATGATGGAGAGCGTCCACTTAATACTCTCGTGTGTGCTCTTACCAAAGATCAATCCCAACAATGAGTGGAAGGTGACCATGACCCAAGAAACGGCGCCATATATAGGGTTAAGGATTGTTCCCATTAGTTAACTCCTGTAAGGGTTTTGTGAGGGGTAAAGGCATAATCCACACCGCCATGTGACCATGGATTGCAGCGTACTAACCGCCACAAACTCTTTGTGAGTGCGGTAATGGGGTTGTAGTGCGAAAAGGCATCGACTGCATATTGTGAACAAGATGGGTAGTACTTACAGCGAGCAGGAATGAGGGGTGAGATAAATTTTTGGTAAGCCGTGATGGGGGTGGTGAAAATCTTGTGGATTCTCATGGTTGTTTGGTGCTCTCGGTTGTAGAAATCTTGGCCGCTAATTTGCGGGCAAGCTCTTTCACATCAGATGTGTAGCTATCTTGGGCACGCAAAACTCGGATAACAATCTGGGTGTTGTTGGGAAAAAGTGTGAGGTGTTCTTTAATAAGGTGGCGTAATTGGCGTGCGATCCGGTGACGTTGGACTGAACCACCCACCGCTTTGCTAATGATGAGGCCGATTTTTGGGCCATTGGTTTCTGATTGGCCAATTTGATGCGACACATTGATGTGGCCATAAAAAATCAACGATTGCGAAGTTGCTCGATGCCCAACTTTCGTTGTGCGGGCAAAATCAGATGAAGAACGGAGGCGATTGCCTGCAGGAAGCACGCGTAGACCTAGTTGCTCGAGATACTCGGTGGAGTTATCCGATGCGGGTTTACGCTGAAGCAGAGATGCGTGCGCGGCCCTTAGAGCGGCGTGAGGCCAAGACTGCGCGACCGCCACGGGTTGCCATACGGGCACGGAAACCGTGCTTCTTGGCGCGCTTGCGGTTATTTGGTTGGAAGGTGCGCTTTGACATCTGAACTCCTATTAATAATCTCTCCAACCAGGGGAGGTTGGGCCACAGCTCGTGAAGGGCTAAAGGTACGGGGCGCTGTGGATAGAGGTCAAACTCAACTCCGCCAACAATGGGGAATAACCCCCAGCCTGTGGGTGGAGATAGGGGTAAGTGAGGTGGGTGTGAGGGTTTACACGCGCCACTGGTAGAGGGGTGTGGAAAGGCTGCATTAAGAAGTACTTGACGGCGCATTAGAGAAGAGATATAGCTATTTCTGTGGATAACTCAGTTGCTTTTTTCACTTTTACCCTCTACTTTCGGGCTCTATCCACAGATAAAGAGCTTAAAGCTTCTTTGAAGTGGGAAGTCAAAGGCTAAAGGGTGGGTTTAGACCACAGCCTGTGGATAACTTTGTGGATTACTTTTCGTTGGATTTTGGGAGATAGAGATGGCATTACTTGAGACTGGCAGCGATCTCCCTACTTTGTGGCGCTCGGTCGTCGAGCTCGTCTCTGACCAATCCCCCCAACACCGCGCCTTTCTCTCCCTCACTAAACCACTGGGATTACTCCAAAGTGAGGGTGGCTCCAATCTTCTTTTATCTGCCCCTAATGATTTCGCCAAAGAAGTTTTAGAGACCCGGCTCCGCGCCATCCTTAATGATGTTCTTTCTGAAAAATTAGGCGAGCGAATTAATATCGCGGTCACGGTTGTTGAGGAGAGTTTGGGGGCGGCTTTTGTTGAAGAGGGTTCACTCGATCCCATTGCTTCATCCGCAATGATCGACCAACAACCGCGTACTGGTACTGGACGCTCACCAGTGGAGACGTCCCCGTCAATCGAACAATCCCAACTTAATCCTCGCTACATCTTTGAAACTTTCGTTATTGGTGCATCAAATCGCTTTGCCCACGCCGCTGCTGTTGCTGTTGCTGAAGCGCCTGCCAAGGCATACAACCCACTTTTTATTTATGGTGAATCCGGATTAGGTAAAACTCACTTATTGCACGCGATTGGTGCCTACGCCAAAGAGTTATATGGCGGGGTTCGAGTTCGTTATGTATCGTCAGAAGAATTTACTAACGATTTTATTAACTCTATTCGTGATGATAAAGCTTCAGTTTTTAAGCGCCGTTATCGCGACCTTGATGTTTTATTAGTTGATGACATTCAATTTTTAGAGAATAAAGAAGCAACACAGGAAGAGTTTTTCCACACTTTTAACACTTTATATAACGCTAATAAACAGATTGTTATTTCCAGCGATCGTCCACCTAAACAACTCACCACTTTAGAAGATCGTTTACGATCTCGTTTTGAGTGGGGTCTCATCACTGATATCCAACCGCCAGAATTAGAGACGCGTATTGCGATCCTTCGCAAGAAAGCCGCGCAAGATAAATTAAATGCGCCGGATGATGTCTTGGAATATATCGCCAGCAAAATCTCATCCAATATTCGCGAGCTTGAAGGCGCGCTCATTCGCGTAACAGCTTTTGCCTCTCTTAACCGGCAAGGTGTAGACCTAGGGTTGGCTGAGATCGTCCTTAAAGATTTGATCCCAGAAGAAGGTGGGCCAGAGATCACCTCAACCACCATCATGGCTCAGACTGCCTCCTATTTCAGTTTGACGATGGATGACTTATGTGGGACCTCCCGCTCTCGGGTCCTTGTTAATGCCCGCCAGATTGCGATGTATCTCTGCCGTGAACTTACCGAGCTCTCTTTGCCGAAGATCGGCCAAACTTTTGGGGGTCGTGACCATACGACCGTGATGCACGCTGATCGCAAAATCCGTCAATTAATGGCTGAGCGCCGTTCGATCTACAACCAAGTCACTGAGCTCACCAACCGGATTAAATCCCAAAGTAAGAGTTAAAACCAGCTTTACATAATCACAAGTTAATAAGGTTGAAGGGTTGCCCCCAGACTGGGGGTAACTTGTGGATAACTGTGGAGAACTCACACTTTTCTGTGTAGAACTTTTAGGCAATAAGGGTGGTTTTGGCTTAAGAGTTGGAATTCCCTCTTTTACCCCCAAGTTACCCACAAAGCTTAAAAGTTAACTTTTCCGTTGCTGACCAGCAATTATAAAGGTTATCCACAAGAAAGAGCTTTACCTATTATTAATTACTTTATTTAAAGATTCTTTTGAGGATAAGAGAACCTGCGGATAACTCAAGAGTTGGCTATTGGGCCAAGAGAGTGAAGGATGAGGATATGAAGTTTGTCGTCGAACGCGAGCCGCTAGTTGATGCGGTTAACTGGGTTGCTCGTTCCATCTCGTCCCGTCCTATGCAGACAGCGCTCTTAGGAATCATGATCGATGTGAGTGATGAGATTGTCCTCACCGGTTCAGATTTAGAGACCTCAACAAAGGCTGTTCTCTCTACTGATATCACGACATCCGGAAAAGTTTTAGTTCCAGGTCGACTACTAGCTGAAATTGCCCGCTCTCTACCTGCAAAACCAATCACCTTCACTTTAGATGGCACCCGCGTTTTAGTAACTGCCGGAAGTGCAAAATTTACTCTCCCTACTTTAGCTACCGAGGAATACCCAAACCTTCCCACTATCCCACCAACAGCAGGAATTATCCCAAGCGATATTTTTGCAACAGCGGTAAACCAAGTCGCAATTGCGGCAGGTAAAGATGACTCACTTCCTACACTCACCGGCGTCCATGTTGATATTAAAGGTGACAACATCACTCTAGCCGCGACAGATCGATATCGATTAGCAGTAAAAGAAATTAAATGGACTGCGCAGACAGCCGATCTTGAGACCACAACACTGTTACGCGCTCGCACATTATTTGATGCTGCAAAAGCGTTATCAAGTTCTTCTAATGTGACAATCGCACTTTCACCTTCTAGTTCAAACGAAAAACTTATAGGTTTCTTATCTGACGATAAAACCATGACATCACGTACGTTAGACGGAACATTCCCACCGTTCCGACACCTTCTTCCAACAACTACAACAGCTGAAGCAATCATTGAAGTTGCGCCACTCTTAGATTCTGTACGACGCGTAGCACTTGTCACAGACAAAACAGTTCCATTACGTCTAATTTTCTCCGCCAACTCATTACAACTCGAAGCTGGTGCTGGTGATGATGCGCAAGCAACTGAAAATCTTGAAATCGATTACA
This sequence comes from uncultured Actinomycetes bacterium, assembly GCA_903919375.1. GTDB lineage: Bacteria > Actinomycetota > Actinomycetes > Nanopelagicales > Nanopelagicaceae > AAA044-D11. The sequence goes on from CAIXHZ010000014.1 coordinate 9,907, forward strand.
CCGGCGAAGATATTAATATCGCCTTCAACCCAACATTCCTCACAGATGGCCTTCAAGCAATCGGAACACCTTTCGTACACATCGGGTTTACAGGAGCGAACAAACCTGCTGTTCTCTCTGGTAAATCAGAACTCAACGGCGCAATTAACGAAAGTTATAAATATCTCTTAATGCCCATGCGCTACACCTCATAAGTTTATTTACCCACACTTTTCGCTATGCAGATCTCACATCTCGCACTCACCAACTTTCGTTCCTACTCCGAATTAGCATTACCGCTCGAACCAGGGATTACGATCTTTATCGGGCGAAACGGTGAAGGCAAGACGAACATTATTGAATCAATCCTTTATCTCTCTTACCTATCATCACACCGGGTCTCATCAGATCAACCCTTAGTACAACTGGGAAAAAGTTCAGCTTACATTCGGGCTAGCGCCAAACTCCCAGATCGAGATGTGTTAGTGGAATTAGAAGTCAACGCCGATAAAGCCAACCGTGCGCGCATCAATCAAAACCCGGTACGCAGCCAGAAAGAACTCTTTGGAATAGTTCAAGCTATTTATTTTTCCCCAGAAGATCTTGATCTTGTTCGCGGTGATCCATCAGAACGTCGCAAATTTATTGATCAATTTATTATGTTGCGCTCACCACGTATGGCTGGCGTGATCTCAGATTACGAGCGGGCACTTCGTCAACGAAACACGCTTTTGAAATCGCGCGCCGGTAATGAATCACTCTCATCTTGGGATGAACAAGTTGCAAAATTTGGTGGCGAAATAATCGCGGCTCGCATCAACACTCTTCAAACTTTTGAGCCAACTTTCCAAGATATATATAAAGAAATCTCTGCAACCAAACCAGCTCACATACTTTATAAGTCCAGCATTGAAGAACCTTCAACTGATCCCGAGATCAACTCCAACAAAATTTTGGAACGGATGCGCATCACCCGGGCGGCAGAGATTGAACGCGGCCTTACTTTAACTGGACCTCATCGCGACGACTTATTACTTCATCTTGGAAATCACTTAGTAAAAGGTTTCGCTAGCCATGGTGAATCCTGGTCAATCGCGCTTTCATTAAAACTTGCGACTTATAAAGCCCTAACAGACGAAGGGCTCTCCCCCATTTTGGTTCTCGACGATGTCTTCTCTGAATTGGATGAGGATCGAAGAATCCAATTAATTGAATTAGCTAAGAATGCGGAGCAAACCTTTATCACTGTGGCGGTCGAGAGCGACCTACCTAAGGAGTTATTAGGAAAGCGATATCTTGTTAAATCAGGATCAGTAATTGCATCAGGAAAAACCCATGAGTGATCTAGCGCGAGACTTTTATAAATCCTGGCGAAATTACGCGCGTAAAAATCGCGCCGAAATCGGTGGCGAAGATGAAGTTCGCGAACACAATGAAGATCCGTTAAAACTAGGGAATGTCTTAGATCAACTCATCACAACAAGAAACTGGAAACAAGGGATCGCAGAAGGCACACTCTTTTCTGAATGGGATGAGATTGTGGGCAGCGAATTAGCAAGTAACGCCCAACCCATCACATTGCTCGACGGCGAGCTCACCATCCAAACCCGGTCAACAGCCTGGGCGACTCAACTCAACATAATCGCCCCTAATTTGCTGAAAACCATAAGTGGATCTGCCCCTGGAGCTTTAGTGGAGCGCTTGACTATCATTGGACCCCAAGGCCCCACTTGGAAGAAGGGGCTGCGGACCATTCGGGGCGGTAAAGGTCCCCGAGACACCTACAGTTAAACTCCCAATACCTCTGCCCTGTGAAATCCCGCCAGAACCACCATTAAAGGCTATTTTCGGTGGCTTATAAAGTCAGAAGTGACTAGGATCAGAGCCTGATAATCGCCAAAACGGGCGAGGCTGGGTTTTGGGGAGATTTCCCCTATAAGAAGGCGAGGTGCTTGGGTGTCCGAGAACTCCTATAACGCCTCCAATATCACCGTCCTTGAAGGTCTCGACGCCGTCCGCAAGCGCCCTGGCATGTATATCGGCTCCACCGGCGAACGCGGTCTCCACCACCTAGTTTATGAAGTCGTCGACAACTCTGTGGATGAAGCCCTCGCCGGACATTGCGACACCATCTACGTAACACTTCTCCAATCTGGTGGCGTCGAAGTTATCGATAACGGCCGTGGAATTCCTGTTGATATTCACCCAGTTGAAAAGAAACCAGCTCTGGAAGTTGTTCTTACTGTGTTGCACGCAGGTGGAAAATTTGGCGATGGTGGTTACTCCGTCTCTGGCGGCCTCCATGGTGTTGGTATCTCTGTTGTTAATGCACTCTCCACTGATGTTGAAGTAGAAGTACAACGCGATGGTTTCTTTTGGTACCAAGAGTACAAACTCGGAGTTCCACAGAAACCAGTCCGCAAAGGTGATGCCACCAATGGGCACGGAACAACAGTACGTTTTTGGCCATCAAAAGAAATTTTCGAAACAACCGACTTTTCTTTTGAAACCCTTTCCACCCGTTTTCGCGAAATGGCTTTTCTTAACAAAGGCCTCACTATCATTCTTAAAGATGCTCGAGATGGCCATGTTGATGAAAAGGGCGAGCAACTCGGCGCCACCTACCATTACGAAGGCGGCATTATTGATTTTGTCCGTCACCTAAATCTTTCCAAAGGCGAACAACACAAATCCATCATCGCTTTCCAGGCTGAAGATACAAAACAAAAGATGAGTTTAGAAATTGCTATGCAATGGAATACTGGATTCTCGGAATCTGTGTACACCTTTGCCAACACCATCAACACCCATGAGGGTGGAACACACGAAGAAGGTTTCCGTACCGCACTTACATCGGTTGTGAATAAGTTCGGTGAAGAGTGGGGCTATATTCGCAAGAAAGAAGATCGCCTTACTGGTGATGATATTCGCGAAGGTCTTACTGCGATTGTCTC
>CAIXHZ010000015.1 GCA_903919375.1 uncultured Actinomycetes bacterium
AGCCTACACCCCTGATAAAGCCACTGGGTGGTACTACTATTCAATGACCACTTCAAATTTAGAATCTGTGATCCAGCAACTTAGAGACCAAGGAGCCCTCGTGGAGAATCTCTCAGCCTTCAATAACCACCTGCCCGTCAAAGTTCGATTTGGCGAAGGTGTAGCTCAAACCCTGCCAGCGGTTGTGGCAGAACTCGGCGCACGTAAGGTCTTCTTGATGGTCGATGAGGCGATTGAGAAATTCAATCCAGCCGCCAAGGAGTTGATCGATCTCTTGCAGGCATCACCAGCACTCACCTTAACAATCTTTGAAAAGCCAGCTGGCGAACCCACTATCCAAATGGTCGATGATTCAACTGCTGCTTTTAAGGCAGCGGGCTCTGATATTTTAGTTGCGCTCGGCGGTGGATCAGTCATCGATACCGCAAAAGCTGCCCGTCTCTGCGCACAACTCGGATGCACATTCCGCGAATTTCAATCGCAGGCCCCGGTCTATCCAGTTCCCACCGTTCCATTGATCGCCATTCCAACTTCGGCAGGAACTGGATCTGAAGTTTCCGGCGGTTCAGTAATTTCCGATCCTGAAGCCGGTCGTAAAGCAGGAATTGCCAATGGCAATCTTCGCGCCCATGTTGCACTCGTCGATCCAGTCCTTACCTATTCCATGCCACCATCGATGACTGCAAATACTGGCATCGATGCGCTTGCGCAGGCGATCGCCGGCATTATCGCCAAGTGCAGCACACCTATAGGTGATGCGATTGGTTATGAAGCGGTGCGCATGATGACTCCTGCGCTAGTTGCGGCATATCAGGATGGAACAAATAAGCAAGCGCGCGCTGGCATGTCAGCGGGCAGCATGATGGCTGGCCTCACCATGAATATTTCTGATTGCACAGCAGAGCATTCACTCGGTCAGGCGATCGGAGGGCTGAAGCATGTGCCCCACGGTCTGACCATTGGCTTGGTATTAGTCGAAACTCTTACACGTGAAGCACGCATTGTTCCCGAGAAGATGGAACGTATTGCCGATGCTATGGGCGTGCCCCAAGATGGCACCACAGATGGCTCGCGTTGCATCAATGCAGTTCGCAAAATTTTGGCTGAACTCAACTTCCCAGTGCTCTCCAGTCTTGGCTTTACCGAGGCCGATCTCGACAATCTGGCAAATATCGCTCTTGAGGATTACTTCATCACTCAAGCGCCTAAGCCATGGAGTAAAGCTGAAGTCCTTGAGGCATTTACATCCGCACTTAAGTTGGAAACGCGTGCTGCTTAATATATGCCCGCTGAATTAACACTTGCGCCGCGAAAAGTTCAACTCACTACCCGATCTGGCGTTGAAATTTCCCGACTTCTTCCCCACCAAGCTTTGCGCGCAATCGGCGCTTGGGTCTTTCTCGATTATTACGGCCCCACCGATCAGGACGAAGCAATGAGCGTCGGTGCCCATCCACATGTGGGATTGCAAACTGTCAGTTGGTTATTTTCAGGAGAAATTGAACATCGTGACTCACTAGAAAGTACTCAACTCATCTCCCCTGGTGAATTGAACTTAATGACCGCTGGCACCGGCATTGCGCATTCAGAGATTTCTACGGGCTCCGCCCCGCTATTGCATGGTGTTCAACTCTGGACCGTCCTTCCCGAAAGCGCCCGACACTTGCCACCACACTTCGAGCACTTCAACACAATTCCGAACTTCGAACATAACAATCTCTCAGTTCGCCTCTTTATGGGCACACTCGGTGGTCATGAATCGCCGGCTACTCGCTTTTCTGAACTCGTGGGTGCGGAAATGTCGATTGCCGAAAATTCTTCCTCAACTCTCGAACTCAACCCTGATTATGAATATGGCGTGCTCAACATTAAGGGCGACCTTGCCATAAACGGTGCGGAGGTTCCGGAAGGTCATTTGCACTATCTCCCTACTGGAGCCAAATCACTAGAGGCGCGATCCACAACCGGCGCACGTTGGATTTTCTTAGGCGGAAAACCTTTTACCGAAAAGATTGTGATGTGGTGGAATTTCATCGGTCGTTCGCATGAGGAAATTCAAGAGATGCGCGATGATTGGAATTCAAATAGCTCGTGCATTCCAGCCTTTTCCGATCTCATTAACCAACGAATCCCAGCCCCGGAAATGCCACACCTCCACCTTTCTCCTCGGAGTCTGCAGCGATGAGTATCTACGTGGAGCGCACAGGCACAGGCGACCCGCTACTTCTAATTCATGGCATGGGTTCAGCGGCAACAACGTGGCGACCACTAACACCATATCTTCGAAACGCATTTGAGGTACTTGCCGTCGATCTGCCCGGCCATGGCCATACGCCGCTCGATCCCCACCAGGCCATGGATCCGGTATCACTTGCCGAATTGGTGTTGCGTACTCTCGATGAATTAAATATTGACCAAGTGCATGTTGTAGGAAATTCGCTCGGCGGTTGGATTGCGATGGAAATTGCTGCCGCCCATCCGGATCGCGTTCGTTCACTGACCGCTCTTGCCCCCGCTGGTTTATGGCTTACTCCTTATACCTCTCGCATCCCTGGTAGCGCCCCCACCCGTTTTCTGGCGCGTGGATCGGTAGCACTCGCTCCATCACTACTTAAGAAGGAGTGGGCGCGCAAAATTGGATTCAGCGCCGTCTCTCCCAAATGGCGCGATCTCGATTTTCAAACATGCTTAGATGCAGCAACGGCGATGGGAACTTCTTCGGGATACTTCCCAGCTTGGGATGGACTCTTACTGAAACGTTTTGATAAAGAAATTTCGTCCCATGTTCCGACGACGATTATTTTTGGCGATAGCGATAACACTCTTCCGGTGCGCACATGCCAAGAGCGTTCACTTGCGCCAGCTCATGCCAAGTGGATCGTGCTCTCTGAATCAGGGCATGCACCCATGTGGGATCACCCGGTCGAAGTTGCGCAAGAGATCATTTCAACCGCAGGTCTGAAATGAGTGTCACACTCTTTTATTCGTGGGAGATTAAACGCAGCTCAATACCACTTGCGCTCTGGCATATGGCAGTAGATCGAATTTCTCTCAAGCGAAATCCCCAAATCACATTCTTCAAATCGCTCGGAACAGGTCGAGGCGAAACGTTCACGCCATCTGATGCTGATGCCACAAGGTGGGCACTTCTCGTAGTTCTCGAAGAATCAGCAGTGGAAGAATTTCATAATTCTGCGCTGATCAACAGTTGGAGATCCTTCGCTGTGCACGAATATCGCGCAACCCTTGCACCGATTGCATCACATGGAGAATGGAGTAAGACCGAACCATTCTCTCCCTCCGCCCCTGCGGACTGGAGTGGCAAGGTTGCTGCAATTACTCGCGCCCGAATCAAACCTCGAATGAATGCAATTTTCTGGCGCAGCGTCCCGGAAGTTAATGAAAGCCTTCATGCTGCTCCTGGTTTAATCACAGCGCTCGGCATTGGTGAGGCACCGATTGGGCTCCAGGGCACCTTCTCGATCTGGGAGAGCGCTTCGGCGCTGCGAGATTTTGCCTACCGTGGTCAGGCTCACCAACGCGTTATCGCCAGAACCCAAGAATTAGGCTGGTACTCCGAAGAACTCTTCGCGCGATTTGCTCTTATCGAGGAGCGAGGCAGAATTAGCACATGTCCATCCGCAGCTACCAACCCCGACGACGGGATTTAGCAAGCGCCGGACGCAATCGAATACTTCTCGCTCTCTTGGTAATAACGATTGCTCTCCAGATGTCTTATCCGCTGATACATGGAAATGCCCTGACCGAAGTCACCATCTTCACCGTGATCTTTGGTGCAGCAACTGCGCTATTTCACGCGCTCACCGCATATGGTATTCGCTACTTTTTTACCTATCTCGTTATTACATTCAGTTTTTCTATGGGTATAGAAGAACTTGGACTTCATACCGGTTGGCCATTTGGTCAATATCACTATAGCCACTCTCTCGGAGTACACCTCTGGGGAATGCCACTACTCGTTCCGTTCGCTTGGATCATGTTGGCCCATCCAGTATTAGTTGCCGCCCGGCGGTTCTGTACTTTCTGGACTTTTCTTTATGGTGGCTTAGGACTCATGGCATGGGATCTATTTTTAGATCCGCAGATGGTCGAAGCTGGTCGGTGGAGTTGGAGCAATGCATCACCTCACGTCCCCTTTCAACCTGAAATCCCGCTCTCCAATACCTTTGGCTGGCTGTTGGCGGGAATCGCGCTGATGGCTCTTCTTAACCTCACTCTTCCTAAGAGTCGACTGAAGCTTGGTCTCTCATCCCAAGCGATTGATATCTTTATCGGCTGGACGCTCTTCGCCGGCGTCATCGGTAACCTCTTCTTCTTCCACCGTCCCGGTGTCGCAATATTCAGTGGATTTATTTTCGCACTCGTCTTCATTCCTTATTTTCTCTCCGACGCACTTGGCCGCCCAGATAACGCCGCATGATTTCTCATATTCTGGCCATTGCTGCTCTCGCACAATGTGCTATCAATTACTTCGCACTTCGAATCGTGCATCCCGATCAGAGCGCCATAGTTTCTGAAGCAGTATCCATATTGATTCCGATGCGTAATGAAGAGAAGAATGTTGTCGGAGTGCTCGATTCAGTTAAAGCGCAATCAGGATTAGAACAAAGCTCAATCAATGTACTTGAAGATAATTCCACCGATGTCACTGCCCCATTATTAGATAAGTATGCAGACTCAATAAAGATTGAAAGCGGCGCAGAATTGCCTGCAGGCTGGCTCGGCAAGAACTTTGCATTACATCAACTCACCTCCTTGCCCTCGGTTCGGAGCGCCGAGTATTTGGTATTTCTCGATGCTGACCTACGCATTGCGCCCACCGCGATTGCATCTGCAGTTGAATTGATGAAGAGGTTGAATTGGGATTTCATCTCTCCCTATCCACGAGAATTGGCCGAAACCTTCACCGAGCGACTCATCCAACCGCTCTTGCAATGGTCGTGGCTTGCCAGCGTTCCCCTTCGTAGAGCAGAACGAGGAAAGCGTAAATCCATGGTTATCGCTAATGGCCAATTCTTCATTGTAAAACGATCGGCTTACGACGCTATCGGCGGCCATGAGTGCATTAAGGGTGAAGTTCTCGATGATCTTCAATTGGCACGCACCTTGGTGGGCGCCGGATATATCGGCGGCGTCGCCGATGGTAGCCAGATCGCTTCCTGTCGAATGTACAACTCCCACAGCGAATTAGTCTCGGGCTATACCAAATCTCTATGGAAAGCTTTTGGTGGGCCAGTAGGCGCAGTGGCTACATCTGCAATCCTCTTTCTAGTTGGACCTTGGCTTTTGATTGAATTATTGAGAGGAGCTGCTTCTGCTGGGATCTATTTCGGTGCCATCATCATCTCGCGAGTCATTACTGCCAAGCGAGTGCGCACTCCTCTGTGGGAAGCGATCTTGCACCCACTGGGCATCACTTTCCTTCTCTACTTAATTGCGCTTTCTTGGATTCGAAAAAATCGAGGCACGCTCTCGTGGAAAGATCGTGTGATCTCATGACCTCGCAGAAGAAAATTATTGTCATTGGCGCCGGTATGGGCGGCTTGGCAGTCGCAGCCCGGCTGGCTAAAGCGGGAAATCACGTGGAGATATTTGAAGCATCCAGCCAGACTGGCGGCAAGTGTCGAACCGAATGGATCGGTGACTATGCCTTTGATACTGGACCGTCACTGCTTACCTTGCCTGCGGTCTATCGAGATCTCTTTATCAAGACCGGCAAACGGATTGAACATATTCTTAAACTCAACCCAGTAGATCCTGCCTTTGATTATCACTTCTCCGATGGTGCCCGCCTCACCTTTGCCAATCTCTCTATCGCAAAAATCTGCGAAGAGATCGATCGCACTTTAGGTAAGAAGGCTGGCGATGAGTGGCACCATCTCATGCAGCGAGCCGAACGGATGTGGGATGTTTCGCGTGGACCGTTCTTGGAGTCCGAGATGCCATCGATCCTCTCGCTCTTGCGCGGTAAAGGCGCGCTCGCGAATTTGCGCACGATTGCGCCACTGACATCACTGCGCCGTTACACAGCAAAGTGCTCCACCGATAAGCATTTAGCGCAGATCATTGATCGCTATGCCACATACACCGGCTCTGACCCGCGCAAAGTACCTGCTGTGCTTCTCACTATTGCTTTCATGGAGAGCACCTTTGGTGCCTGGCATATCGAAGGTGGCATCGGTCAATTAGCTGTGGCCCTTGAAGAGCGAGTACGCGATTTAGGCGTCACGATCCATCTCAATACCGAAATTTCCGAGATCACCCACAATAAGGTCGCTGCAACTGGCGTCACCACAACGGCGGGAAGGCACTTCCCGGCCGATATCGTGGTAGCTAATGCCGATGCCGAACTTGTTTATCACTCCTTACTCCCCAAAGATCTAGCGGTCACGAAGCCAGAGCGAAAGAAATTGAAGCGAGCGGATAAATCTCTTGCGGGCTTCTCCCTTCTTCTCGGTCTAGACAATACTAAGATCGATGGCCAGATTCCTCGCCTTAACCATCACAACGTCTATTTCCCTGAGAATTACGATCAGGAATTTGATGACATTTTTGCGAAGAAGATTCCTGTCTCAGACCCAACGATTTATATTTGCGCTCCAATCGATCCAACCATGGTGCGCGGAGAGAATAAAGAGGCGTGGTTCGTCCTAGTCAATGCACCTCGACATGAGCCAGGTAGTGGCTATGACTGGAGTTCTGGCGCAGAAGATTATGCAAAGAAAATTATTCAGAAGTTAGATCTGCTTGGCCTTCGAGTATCGGAGCGCTTGGATCTGATGGAGATTCGCACCCCACTCGATCTACAAAATTTAGTGATGGCACCAGGCGGCTCAATTTATGGAACCTCTAGCAACTCGGCGCGATCGGCTTTTCTGCGCGCCGCTAATCGATCACCGCTGAAAAATCTCTATTGCGTCGGTGGTTCTGCCCATCCAGGAGGTGGATTGCCACTAGTTGGTATGAGCGCTGAACTCGTTAGCGAAGCGATAGCCTCCGGTAAGTAACGCTGGCAATGCGTACAAAAGAGAAGGTCTGCATTATTAGCCAGACCCAAGCAACTACGGCAATACAGCTAATATTTAAGTTATAGCCCACGAGTGCGATAAAGAAGAGTGATGCGCGAACGGGGCGTTCAGCGATAGTCACTACTCCTATTTCTCGTAGCCCCAATCCACCGGCTCGGGCGCGCACATATTCCTGTGAATGTGCGGCAATCCAGGCGCCTGCGACTACTGCAAGGGGAGCGCCAATGCGAGTGAAGGCAATCAGCCAAGCAAATTCGGTAATGCGATCAGAAACTGAATCAATGATTGCCCCTCGCTTGGATGTTGCTCGACCATAAATTGCGAGCGAACCATCGAGCCCATCGCCCAAGAGTGAGAGCACAAGCAGAGCGATCGCCCAGGAGCTACGCGCCATGGGAATAGTAAGGAGGCCAGCAATTACACCCGAGGCGGTAAGGATATTGGGAGAGATGCGAAGTGCGTGAAGTGCTTTCGCCACTCGATAAGAAATCCAGAGCCAACCTCGAACTACGCCAGAGATCTCGGCTCCCCCATGAAGATCGCTCCAAGAGGTAGTGAACTCGTTCTCAGTCATCGGCGATCGAGCCCCAGATTTGCTGCGATATCGACCGTGGCATGCGAAGCATTCATAGTGTAGAAATGTAAGCCTGGAACTTCGGCAGCAATGAGCTCTTCGCATAATTTCGTCGCGAGCTCTACTCCAAGTTTTTTCACATCATCGGGGCTCTCTGCAACTGCGTTAAATTGCGAGACCATCGCGGCGGGAAGTTCGACGCCACTTAACTCCGACATTCGATGAAGTTGCTTCACATTTGTCACCGGAAGGATTCCAGCGATGATCGGAAGGTTCGAGCCTCGAGCCGCTAATTTATCGCGTAGCGCGATCCAGTGGCTTGCCTCAAAGAAGAATTGTGTCGTTGCAAAAGTTGCACCCAGTTCTTCTTTACGTAGTAAGACATCGACATCGCGGGCAAAATCCCCACTACTTGCCGGATGACCATCCGGGAAGGCTGCTACGCCAACCCTAAAGCCGCCCCGCGCAATCGCCAGTTCGACTAACTGGTCGGCATGATCAAAGCCACCAGGAGTTGTCTGCCAGGGTGCCGATGGCCCACCTACGGGATCGCCACGAAGTGCCAAAATGCTGGAAATTCCGGCGCCTTGATATTGATTCAAAATCTCCGCGAGCTCCTCGCGAGTAGATCCCACGCATGTGAGGTGGGCGACAGTACTAATGCCAGTGTGGTCAGTAATCTCTTTAGTGATCCGCACAGTTCGATCGCGCGTGCTCCCACCTGCGCCGTAGGTCACAGAAATAAAGTCTGGTCGCAGGTGCGCAAGTTCGGACATTGCATCCCACAGCCGCTCTTCCCCGGCAGCATCCTTCGGCGGGAAGAACTCAACCGAGAAGGTAGGGAGAGGTGTCGTTGCCATAGCGATGCAGGCTACCCTTCTCTCGTGCTAACTGCCGAGTATTTAACGCTCAACGGACTTCGAGCCGCTACTAATTCTGCTTTAACGCAGTTCAGCCTGACTGAAGGCGCCAGGTTACGCGCCATCGGATCAGAACTCGAGCCAGTTGCAGATGTCATGCATCGCTTCCTTCTCGATAGCGGAAAACGGCTCCGCCCGATCTTTGCACTTGTTGGTGCACTGGGAACCGGCACGGAGATTACTCCGGCCATCATTCAAGCTGCAGCGTCACTCGAACTCGTTCACGTCTGTGCACTTATGCATGACGATGTCATGGACGCATCTGATACCCGCCGAGGTGCGCCTTCGGTTCATCGCGCCTTTGAAGCGATGCATCGCGAACGTGCGCTTGCCGGCAATGATCAGCAATTTGGAATCTCTGCCGCAATCCTACTTGGTGATCTCGCCCTTATTTGGTCTGCCAAAATGCTTCACACATCACAGTTGGATATTGCCACACTCGTTCGTTCTCAAGAAGTTTACGATGAGATGCGCATTGAATTAATGGCTGGCCAATATCTCGATGTCTACGAACAGGTATTAGGAAGTGAGAGCGTTGAGCGCTCATTGAAAGTTGCTCGATATAAATCGGGCAAGTACACCATTGAACGTCCGCTTCATTTCGGCGCCGCACTTGGATCTAAATCTCCCGAAGCGCTTATGGAGATTTATTCTCAGTACGGCCTGCCACTGGGAGAAGCCTTCCAGCTGCGCGATGACGTCTTAGGTGTTTTCGGCAATCCAGATGAAACTGGAAAGCCAGCGGGAGATGATCTCCGTGAAGGCAAGCGCACAGTCTTGCTCGCAAAGACCATGGAGCGGGTTTCCCCTGAACAACGATCCACGCTCGAATCGATTATCGGCAAGAATGAACTTAGCTCTGATCAAGTTGAATCTGCTCGCGCAATAATTCGCACTACTGGCGCGCTCGATGAACTCGAAGAACTCATTTCAACACTGACTTATCAAGCCCTTACATCACTTGATACCCCGCTGCTAGCACCGCAAGCCGTTGAGTTACTTCGCGAATTAACCTCAATCGTTACCCAAAGGAATACATAGTGAAAAAAGTAACTGGACCTACTGATCATGTCGTCATTGTTGGCGCGGGATTAGGTGGCTTGAGTGCAGCTCTTCGCCTAGCGGGCGCTGGCCGAAAAGTTACTATCGTTGAGCGCGAACTCGTTCCTGGTGGCCGAAATGGATTACTCAACAAAGATGGCTACGCCTTTGATACCGGTCCTACTGTCTTAACAATGCCTGATCTCATTCAAGATGCGCTCTCCTGTGTTGGAGAGAAATTGGAAGATTGGCTCGAACTACTCCCCCTTAAACCCCTCTATCGCGCTTTTTATCATGATGGCTCCACCCTCGATGTACATGCCGAAACTGGCCGGATGCAAGAAGAGATTCGCAACGTTATTGGCCCCGATGAAGCAGCGGGCTATACCAAGTACGTAGATTTTGTGACCAAGTTATACAAATATGAGATGAAAGATTTCATCGATCGTAATATTGATTCACCTCTTAATTTACTGACACCTAATTTGGCAAAATTAATTGCCATTGGTGGTTTCAGACACCTTGCACCTAAAGTCAATGAATTTCTCAAAGACCCGCGCACTCAAAAGGTTTACTCTTTCCAAGCGATGTATGCCGGTGTCAGTCCCCAGCAAGCACTTGCAATCTATGCCGTCATTGCCTATATGGATTCAGTGAACGGTGTCTTCTTTCCGAAAGGTGGCATGCACGCCCTACCGCGCGCACTTGCCGGCGCCGCAGAAAAGCATGGCGTGAAATTTATTTACGGGAGTTCGGTCACCACTGTCGAACACTCGGGTGGTCGAGCTAAGGCAGTCATTACAGATAAGGGTGAGCGGATTGAATGTGACGCCCTCATTCTTAACCCAGATCTCCCAGTCGCATATCGAGAATTGTTGGGCTACACCCCACCGTCAGTGAAGCGATTGAAGTATTCGCCATCGTGCGTCACGCTCTTGGTCGGATCTACAAAATCCTATGATCGCTTAGCTCACCACAATATTCACTTCGGAAAGTCCTGGGATGGGGTCTTTGACGAACTCATCAAGAAGAAGACACTCATGACTGACCCAAGCTTGCTTGTGACTGTTCCTTCCCACGATGACAAATCACTTGCTCCAGTGGGTAAGAATTCTTATTACATCCTCTTCCCTACCCCAAACCTCACTGCCGATATCGACTGGAAAGTTGAAGGATCTCGTTATCGAGACCAGATGCTTCGCACGATGGAAGAGCGTGGTTATGACGGTTTCATTGACTCGGTCGAAGTAGAACACATGACTACGCCTCTTGATTGGCAAGAGCAAGGCATGGAGGCCGGCGCACCTTTCGCTAGTGCCCACACCTTCTTCCAGACCGGTCCTTTCCGCCCTAAGAACATGGCTAAAGGCTTTGAGAACGTTGTATTCGCAGGTTCGGGAACTCAGCCCGGTGTGGGTGTTCCGATGGTTCTTATCTCTGGCCGGTTAGCTGCTGAGCGTATTGTTGGTCCTGTTAAATAAGAACTGAGATTTGCTTTCCAGGAAAAGCGGCTGCGAACTTTTCTTGACCGGCCAATTCCGCTATCTCGATTAAGACTAGAGCGCTGCCTAGTACTCCGCCACAACGCTCGATCAACTTGGCAGCTGCAATAAGTGTTCCGCCAGTGGCCAACACATCATCAATTAATAAGACACGAGCGCCGGGTTCAATCGCATCTTCATGAATCTCAAGCGTATTGCTACCGTACTCCAGCGAGTACGACTCTGAATGACTCTTATACGGAAGCTTTCCACTCTTGCGAATAGGAATAAAACCTTTGCCACTCCTCGCGGCTATGGCAGCGCCGAAGATGAATCCGCGCGCCTCTACTCCAGCTACGGCATCAAACTCGCCGGCAATCTCCATCAAGCCTTCGATCGCCGCAGCAAATCCATCGGCATCTGCAAGAACCGGAGTGATATCTTTAAAGAGAATTCCTGGCGAAGGAAAATCTGGAATATCACGAATTAAATCCTGGACAAGGTGCTTCTTCATATCTCTCCTCGGTACCAAAAATGGAGCTGGGCCCCAGAGTTTCCTCTAGAGCCCAGTCTCGTTAGAGCGGTGAAATTACTTGCTAATCCACAGGTTGATTGGAGATTGCAAGAAGTAGACCACGAATAGACCAGATACGACGTAAAGAAGTGCATGGACTTCCTTAGCGCGACCCTGAACAACGCGGACCAAGACGTGAGACAAGAATCCAGCGCCAATACCTACTGAAATATTGTAAGTAAATGGCATCAAGATGATGCTCAAGAATGCTGGGATACCAATTCCATAATCAGACCATTCAACTTCCTTGATCTGAGACATCATCAAGAACCCAACAATGACGAGTGCAGGAGTTGCAGCCTCGTAAGGAATGACCTTAACGATTGGAGCAAAGAATGTGGTGAGCAGGAAGAGAACGCCTGTCACTACCGAGGCGAGCCCAGTGCGAGCACCTTCGCCGACGCCTGAAGCAGACTCGATATAGGAGGTGTTGGAAGAGATGCTTCCTACGCCGCCTGCCGCTGCTGCCACTGAGTCAACAAAGAGGATCTTGTTGTTGTTAGGAATATTTCCCTGAGCATCGATCAAGTTGGCCTCAGTTGCAATTGCGGTCACGGTGCCAACTGTGTCGAAGAAGTCAGAGAGAAGAAGTGTGAAGACGATCAGAACTGCTGCCACGATAGATACGCCAGCTACATGGAAGCCGCCGAAGATGCTGAAGTGACCAAAGAGGCTGAAATCTGGCTTTGCCACAATCTTACTTGGGATAGTGGGAACGTTTAGTCCCCAGCCCTTGGGATTGATGTAATCACCTGATGGAATAAGGAATCCCTTATAATTAGCAGGCATCTTGCCGCCGAATACACCCTTGACTACGCCTGCAGGAAGATAGTTTTCACCGATCTTGAAAGCCTTCTCTACGATAATCGAGAGAATTGTAGAAGCGACTACGCCAATCAAAATTGCACCCTTGATTTTGCGAACCATGAGAATGATCATCAAGATGAGGCCGAAGGCGAAGACGATGATTGGCCAACCAACGAGGTTACCGTTATCGCCAAGTGTTACAGGAACTGGTCCCTGGCCGGTACGACGAACGAATCCTGAATCAACAAGACCGATCAAAGTAATGAATAGCCCAATACCAACCGAGATAGCAATCTTAAGTTGCTGCGGAACGGCGCGGAAGACTGCCGTACGGAATCCGGTGAGAACCAAGATGGTGATGATGATTCCCTCTACGACAATGAGGCCCATTGCATCTGCCCATGTCATTCGAGAAGCAATACCGACGGCAACGAAGGTGTTGAGGCCGAGACCGGTTGCGAGCGCTAACGGGAAGTTAGCAAGTGCGCCCATAAGGAGGGTAAGCAGACCAGCCATAAGTGCAGTCATTGCCGCAATCGCAGCAAAGTTAGCGCCAGTGGTGCCGCCGCCGAGGTAGTGGCCGGTTGAGTCTTTTGCGCCACCGAGAATAAGTGGATTTAACGCGACGATGTAAGCCATGGTGAAGAAGGTGACGAATCCGCCACGAACTTCCCGGCCAACGGTCGAACCGCGTTCTTTGATCTTGAAGAACGTATCGAGCATGAGGGACCTTCCTGATTTTGTTATCGGGGGTGGTTGCGACCCCGCGTGAAGTGACGGCTCACGAAGCCGAGGGAATACTGAGAAAAATACCTTCCGCCCGCCCTTACTACGGAGTTCGCCACGCCCACCTCACTAGACTTTACTCATGAGTACTGAGCGTGAAATGAGCCTGGCTGGGAAAAATCCAGTACAGATCGGTCCGCTCACTGGCCGAGAGTTGAAAGCTGCGGGCATTGCCGACCCTGACCTCCAGGCCTCTTTTGCTGAGTGCAAACGCCTTAACTCTTTACACGGCAAGACGTATTACTTGGCCACCCTCCTCCTCCCGCCGGCGAAGCGTCCCTTCGTCCACGCACTTTACGGTTTTGCCCGATACGCCGATGAGATCGTCGATGACCTTAATTCCACTTTAAGCGATGAAGAAAAGGCAGTAGCGCTCTCAACATGGGGCGAGAGCGTCCTTGCCGATATTCAGGCCGGTCGGAGCAATGATCACATCGGCCAGGCGCTGGTGGAGACAGTACGTCGCTTCAATATTCCACTCGAATATTTCACTGCCTTTCTCCATTCCATGACCATGGACCTCACTGTGACCGAATATCAGAGCTACTCCGACTTGATGGAATATGTCTATGGCTCAGCAAGCGTAATCGGCCTAGAGATGCTCCCTATTTTGGGGGTTGTTTCCGAATCTGCGCGCGCAGAAGCCACCGTCGCTGCCGAAAAATTAGGGACTGCCTTTCAATTAGCAAACTTCATTCGTGACGTCGGTGAAGATCTCGACCGCGGTCGAATCTACTTGCCCATAGACGAACTCCAATCCCATGGTGTCACCTCTGAAATGTTAGAGGAGCGAGTTCTCACGCCTCAGATTCGTTCTGCGCTAACGGAGCAGATAGAGCGCGTGCGTAAATTGCAACGAGAGGCGGCGTCGGGAATCGAACTCTTATCAGCCGATGCCCGCCCTTGCATGTATGCAGCGAGCGAGTTGTACTGCGGCATTGTTGATGAAGTCGAGAAAATTGATTACGAAATTTTCACCAAGCGCGCAAAAACTTCGACCGGCCGACGCCTTCGAGTTGCTCTCCCAGCTTACGCAGAAGCGCTGAGGGCTCGATGACTATTTTTCCGATCACACATGAGATTGCACAAAAAATCGTCAGCGCTCCGGCAAATGAGAAGTTGGCTCCCGGCACCCAACTCATCTGCATCGATGGACCGGCAGGTTCTGGCAAGACCACACTCGCCTCTGAATTAGCAGAGCGATTTGCTACGCAAGGAATAAGCACCACCATCATTCATATGGATTCTCTCTACGATGGTTGGGGCGAGCCACTCGGGAAAACTCTTCGCGATCGGTTGCGAACCGTTGTATTGCCCGCACTTTCGCTCGGTAAAGATTTCTCGCTCCCCGCCTTTGACTGGCTGATCGATGCATGGGGCGTTGCGGAAAAATACTCCACCGCCCAAGTAATCATTTTGGAAGGCGTTGGGTCATTTCAAAAGATGAGCCGTTCGTATTCAACCCTGGGCATTTGGATTGAAGTATCGGCAGAAGAAGGTCGCGAGCGAGTTCTCGAACGCGATGGCTATCACCTCGAGCCACAGATCAAACATTGGCAGAAGAAGGAACGTGAACACTTCACAGTTGAAGGCACGAAAGCGGCGGCAGAGTTTCACTTAGTAGGTAGCGATCGTGGCTGACCTCACTGGCGAGCTCATCGATGGTCGCTATCAGCTTCAGAAGTTGCTCGCAGCCGGCGGAATGGCTTCGATCTATGCTGCGCTCGATACTCGACTCGATCGAAGAGTAGCTGTAAAGATTATGCATTCGCATTTAGCTAATGATGAAGATTTTGTTAACCGATTTATCCGAGAGGCAAAGGCAACCGCATCACTCTCTCACCCCAACATTGTGGCCATTCAGGATCAAGGCTGGAATGAGGGCGGCGCTCCCGCTGTCTTTATCGTGATGGAATTGATCGATGGCTTCACGCTGCGCGAATTAATTAACGAACGAGGCGCACTCGCTCCCATTGAAGCGCTTCGTTTCCTCTCCCCTGTTGTGAGCGCACTCGCTGCTGCCCATAAAGCCGGAATCATTCATCGTGATATCAAACCGGAAAATATTCTGATCTCCACTGATGGTCGAGTAAAGATTGCTGATTTTGGACTAGCTCGCGGAAGTGAACTTGGCTCGACGATGACAGTTGAGTCAAGTGTCATTCTCGGCAGTGTCTCGTACTTATCCCCCGAACAAGTTCAACGTGGTATTTCAGATTCGCGAAGTGATATTTACTCACTCGGCATTCTCTTCTTCGAATTGCTCACAGGAGAGCGTCCCTTTGCCGCCGACTCCCCTATTCAAATTGCTTACAAACATGTCAACGAACGAGTCCCTGCTCCATCAAGCTTGAAATCCTCAATTCCTGCAAGCGTTGATCAAGTTGTCGCCAAAGCAACCGACCCTAATCCCGATAAGCGCTTCCGTGATGCCTCCGAGCTTCAACTCGCCCTGCAATCACTATCGCAGGCGCTCGATCCAGCAAAGCGGCAACTCAGTCTTGAATTAGATATCCCCGTCAACACCATTCTAAAATCAAGCAAAAAGGCGCGAAAAACGAGAGAGAAGACGGAAGCTCCTATGGCTAAAGAGAAGACCAGCACTACGGCTCAACTCAAGCGCAAGCGCAAGCTTTCTCGTCGAGTGAAACGAAATCGCGTAATTGCCATTCTGATCATTCTTGGAGCGCTCTGCTTCGGTTGGTACACACAGTTTGGTCCTGGTTCGCAAATTGGAATTCCATCCGTGGTAGGCATGAGCCAGAGCGATGCCGTTGCCGCGCTTTCGCCATTGAAATTATCTGTGAAAGTTACGGGCCAAGAATTCAGCGAAGATGTTCCCAAAGGTGCGATCATCTCCTCCAACCCTGGTGGTGGTGGCCATCTTGGAGCCGGCGGTGTTGTTCTTCTGACAATCTCCAAAGGTCCCGAGCGAATCACTGTTCCCATCCTTGCTGGCCTCACACCAGATGCCGCAGCCGCTGCGCTGACTCAGGCTGGGCTCAAAGTTGGAAGTTCCTCCGAAAATTTCGATCCATCGGTAGCCGCCGGTTTGATCTCTGATAGCAATCCCACAGTCGGCACTGAAGTTCGCCGAAACAGCCTTGTGAATCTAATTGTCAGCAAGGGCGCACAACAAGTCAGCGCTAATTCCTATGTTGGACTCACCAGCGACCAAGCTCTTAATGAACTCAATTCCGCTGGCTTTATTGTGAAGAGCACATATGGTTTTTCAGAGAAAGTTCCAGCCGGATCCATCATCTCCCAAACTCCAGATGGTTCCACTCCTATCGCCAAGGGCAGCACCATTACTTTGGTTATCTCCAAGGGGCCATCAGGAATTTATGTTCCCAATGTCTTCTCACTGACTGCAGCACAAGCGACCCAAACGCTCGAAAATATGGGTCTTAAGGTGAAGATCCATAAGATCGGAAGCGCCAAAGTGAAGAAGGTAACGCATGTGGTTCCGGTCGTAGGGACGAAAGTTCCCGTCGGTTCCACAATTACGATCACTGTCAGTTAGTCTGCGGGGATGAGCAGCTCACCCCGTCTTGGCGCCCACACTCCTACATCCGGTGGAATGGCCAAGCGTTCAATCGCCTATGCCCGCGAAGTAGGCGCTGAGGCAATCCAGGTCTTCGCCTCCAATCCCCGCGGCTGGGCAATGCCCGAGGCCAATGTCGAAGCAGATATTGCATTTCGAGATATCGCACTCGAACTCGATATCCAGACGTATGTTCACGCTCCATTCCTCATCAATCTCGGCTCGCCTACCGAAGCAACCTATAAGAACTCGGTCGCTTCAACTTCATATTCACTGAAGCGTGGTCGCGAAATTGGTGCTCAAGGTGTCGTCATTCATACTGGCTCAGCTGTCGATGAGTCACATATCGAAAAAGCTTGGAAGCAGATCAACAAGGGAATGATGCCTGTTCTGAATAATTTAACAGATGAAGATCCCTGGCTTTTGCTCGAGCCCACTGCCGGCCAAGGTCAATCACTCGTCAAAAAACTGGATGATCTCACCAAATATTTCGACGCCCTGGAATGGCATCCCAAAGTTGGTGTTTGTCTCGATACCTGTCACGTCTTTGCTGCCGGCCACGACATTGCCAAAAAAGGCGGCATGACAGAGACCCTAGATCTCCTCGTCTCCATTGTGGGCATCGAACGAATTCAATTGATTCACGCTAACGATTCGATGGATGTTTGCGGAGCGCTCAAAGATCGCCACCAAAATCTCGGCGATGGCGAAATTGGTCTAAAGCCGTTCGAAGAACTTCTTGCCCACCCAGCAGTTGCCAACGCCCCATTAATCTTGGAGACGCCTGGCATGGAGCCTGAGCATGGAAAAGAAGTTGCTTTATTAAAGAAAATGCGGGCCAAAGTAGCGAAGGCATAATAATGGCGCAGCGCCTAAAGATTCAGCGAAAATATATTGCATCGCCCTTGCTCCTGATTGTTGCCGCAATTTGGGGAAGTTCCTTCGTTGTCATGAAAGGCACGCTCCAGCGACAGGATGTAAATTCTTTTCTCGCGACTCGCTTTTTCATAGCAACGTTAGTCCTCATTGCCATTAAGCCATCTGCGCTCAAGAAAATCGATCGCCGCTTTCTTGCAAAAGGCGTGCTAGTGGGAGCATTCCTCGGAACTGGATATATTCTCCAAACTTTTGGATTAACTCTGACGTCCATTGCAAAAACTGGATTCATAACTGGTCTCTACGCCGTCTTTACGCCGCTGATTGCCGCCGGAATATTGCGCAAAAGAGTGACGGCCTTTCAATGGGGAGCGGTCTTGCTTGCCACGGTTGGATTAGCTCTACTCTCCTTTAAGGGCTTGAGCATGGGGCTCGGCGAATTTCTCGTACTCCTGAGTTCTCTCTTCTTTGCACTTCACATCATCGCACTCGGCGAGTGGAGCGCCGGCATGGATACCTACGCCCTCTCTATCGTTCAAATGGCAACAGTCACTGCGATCTCCCTTACCGCATCGCTCAAAAGCGGCTATCACCTCCCGCCTGATGGCGGAGTGTGGACAGCGGTTATCTATACCGGCCTCTTTGCCTCTGCCTTTGCTTTCTTCATTATGACTTGGGGGCAAACTTTCATCACCCCCACCGCTATCGGAATCATCTTGATGTCCGAATACATATTTGCCGCCCTCTTTGCAGTTATCTTCACTTCCGAACATCTCACGGTGAAAGTTCTCATCGGGGGTACTCTTGTGATCCTTGCCATGGCAGCAATTATTTGGGCAGATGGCCGAGAGCCAGAAAAGGTACAAACATGATTGATTTACGCTCCGATACAGTTACTAAACCGTCGCTTGCGATGCGCGAAGCCATGATGAGCGCACCAGTCGGCGATGATGTCTATGGTGATGATGTGACTGTCAATGCCCTTGAAGCGCGCGTTGCTGCCATGTTCGGTAAAGAGGCTGGATTATTTGCGCCATCTGGATCACTAGCCAACCAGCTTGCTATTCGATCACTCGTTAAGCCTGGCGAAGAGTTATTAGCCGAAACAAACTCTCATATCGTTCGTGCCGAACTTGGCGCAGCCGCTGTCTTTAGTGGGATCACCACTCGCACGTGGCCTGGTGGTCCCCGTGGAATTCTTTCGGCGGAAGATGCCTTAGCTATCGCGCGCCCAGATTCTGGACCTTATCTCGTTTCGACTACAGCGATCGCGGTAGAAAATACTCATAACTTTGGTGGCGGTAGCGTGCAATCGATTTCGGAGATTGCAACACTTCGCGAGAAATCGAAGGCGATGGGAATTGCCCTCCACTTAGATGGCGCGCGAATCTGGAATGCGCACATCGCTTCGGGGGTAAGTTTTGCAGAATATGGAAAGCACTTTGACACCATTAGCGTCTGTCTCTCCAAGGGACTTGGTGCACCAGTTGGCTCGATCATGCTCTCCACTCAGGAACGGATTACCGCCTCCCGCCAATGGCGTAAACGTTACGGCGGAGGCATGCGACAGATTGGAATGTTGGCTGCAGCGGCCGACTATGCCCTCGATAACAATTTAGCGCTGCTGGCTGAAGACCATCGCCGTGCTAGGGCACTTGCTCAAGCGTGTGCCGACATCTCACCATCTTTTATCAATCCCCATGACGTCGAGACCAATATCGTCGCCTTAGATCTAGCTTCTATTTCACTCACCGCTGCGGAGTTAAATGCGCAATTGAAGAACGAAGGGATCGCCGCAAGCGCCCTAGGACCTAAATTCTTGCGCTTAGTCACTCACTTAGATTTCAGCGACAGCGATCTTGAGATGAGTATTGCCGTACTTCAGAAATTATTGAAGAGCGCCCTCAAAGCGAAGTAGCCACTCTTTGGTGGGTAGGCCGTAACCATAATTTCCCAGTGCTCCACCCGTTTTTACGATTCGGTGACACGGAATTATGGGAGCGATCAAATTTCGAGCACATGCACTCCCTGCAGCCCGCACCGCATCCGGTGACCCTGCCTTTTTGGCCAGGTCGGCGTACGAGATTACTTTGCCCGCCGATATCTTTCGCATCGCTTTCCAACAGCTCTGCGAAAAATCTGCGCCAGGCTGTCTGACCTGAATTCCCCCAAAGGCGTTCATGTCACCATCAAAGTAATCTGCAACCAAGTCGCTGATGATCTCGATCTTGCGCACTACCTTGATACCTCGCGCTGAATCCTTGGCATCCATTCGCTCCAGCAGATCTTCATAAGATCTAAACCCAGCGCCGAGCAAGACATGTTGATCAGCAATGAGATAGAGATTGCCGACGGGTGTCTTGTGAGTAGTAGCGAGAAGCATGATTATTACTTGTGGTCGCGCAACATCTCTGCAACGAGGAATGCGAGCTCCAGTGACTGAGAATGATTGAGTCGTGGATCGCAGGCAGTTTCATATCGAGTAGCAAGATCTTCGTAAGAAATTTGCTCGCCGCCGCCCACGCACTCGGTGACATCGTCACCAGTAAGTTCGATATGAATTCCACCAGGATGCGTGCCGCAGGCCTTATGGACTTCAAAGAAGCCACGAACTTCATCGGTGACATCATCGAAATTGCGAGTCTTGTAGCCAGTAGGTGATTCAAAGGTATTGCCATGCATGGGATCGCAGACCCAGAGAACTTTTGCGCCCGAATCAGTAACTGCTTTAACAAGTGGCGGAAGTTTTTCCCGAATAGCACCGGCGCCCATGCGGGTAATGAAAGTGAGACGGCCAGGTTCATTGGTCGGATTGAGCTTGGCGATCATCGCAAGCGCATCTTCTGGAGTCGTCTTTGGTCCAAGTTTAATTCCGATGGGATTCTGGATCTTGGCAGCAAAATCCATATGAGCGCCATCGAGTTGTCGAGTGCGCTCCCCTACCCAGACAAAGTGGCCCGAGACGTCATAAGCAAGACCAGTACGTGAATCAATACGAGTAAGTGCTTTCTCATATTCAAGAATCAAAGCTTCGTGGCTGGAGTAAAAATCAACAGTCTTAAATGCTTCGGGATCCACACCGGCTGATGCCATGAAATCAAGGGCGCGGCCGAGTTCAGTTGCCATTTGCTCATAGCGGACGCCAAATCGTGGGTCGCTGATAAAACCCTTATTCCATTCGTGTACCTGGCGGAGGTCAGCAAAGCCACCTTGAGTGAAAGCGCGAACGAGATTGAGTGTTGCAGATGATGTGTTGTACACCTGGACCAACCGCTCTGGGTTGGGAGTGCGTGCTTCTAAAGTAAATTCGATGTCATTTACCGCATCTCCGCGATAAGCAGGGAGAGTTACATCGCCACGTGTTTCATCGTTATTACTACGAGGCTTAGCAAATTGCCCAGCAAGGCGTCCGACTTTAATAACGGGCGTGCTGGCAAAGTATTGAAGCACTGCCGCCATTTGAAGAATAGTCTTGATGCGATTGCGAATGGAATCAGCGGTGGCACCAGAAAAGGTTTCGGCGCAATCTCCGCCTTGTAACCAAAAAGCCCCGCCTGCTTGAGCTTGCGCAATGCGCGCCTTCAAGTTGTCACATTCACCAGCAAATACCAGCGGTGGTAGCGCCTTGAGCTTTGCAACTGCGGACTTAATCGGTTCGCCTTCAGGACCTCCTGGCCATTGTGGTTGTTGGGCAGCCACGAGGCCAGGAGTGAAGAGCGTATCCAGATTTGTATTCGTCATAGTTTTATCCTAGGGAAGTAGCCGCAATCGATGCCGGGTAATTATCCGAAGAAGACCTCGGTTTCGGCGTAGAGGGAAGGATCGACAACTTTTAGTTTCTCGGTGGCAGATGCAAGTGGAACTCGCGCAATTGCAGTTCCATGAAGTGCAACCATTTTGCCGAAGTCGCCATCGTGGATGGCAGTGATGGCATGCACACCAAATCGAGTGGAGAGAACTCGGTCAAAGGCTGATGGAGTTCCACCACGCTGGATGTGACCAAGCACTGCGCACCGTGCCTCAAGTCCAGTCTTGGCTTCAATCTCCTTTGCGAGCCAATCACCAATTCCAGAAAGCTTGACGTGACCAAAGGCATCGAGTTCGCCATCCTTCACGATCATGTCGCCATCTTGTGGGATTGCGCCTTCAGCAACAACGATAATTGGTGCAAAGCCATCTTTGAATCGAGACTTTACATAGTCACAAACCTTGTCGACTGAGAATTTCACTTCAGGAATCAAGATGGCAGTGGCACCACCTGCGATACCAGCATGAAGTGCGATCCACCCAGCATGGCGGCCCATGACCTCAACCACGATAGGGCGGTGGTGTGACTCTGCGGTGGTGTGAAGGCGATCGATCGCCTCCATGGCGATATTGACAGAGGTATCAAAGCCAAAGGTGTAGTCAGTGTTATTGAGATCGTTATCGATGGTCTTAGGGACTCCTACAACCTTGACACCGAGCGCATCGAGTTTGGTCGCTACGCCGAGAGTATCTTCGCCGCCAATGGCAACGAGGGCGTCAATTCCCATCTTCTCGAGATTCTCTTTGATTCGCTCTACGCCGTTTTCAATTTTAAAAGGGTTGGTGCGAGATGAGCCAAGGATGGTTCCGCCCTTAGGCAAAATTCCGCGCGTGCTCTCCAGCGTGAGCGGCATGGTGAGACCTTCGAGCGGACCCTTCCAACCGTCGCGAAAACCGACGAACTCATAACCATATTCTTTAACGCCTTTGCGAACGACTCCACGAATAACGCCATTGAGGCCGGGGCAATCGCCACCACCTGTGAGAACACCAATACGCATCTCTAACTCCAGATCTAAAAAGAAAATTTGAGGGCAAAACTTGGGTAAAGCAGTCCACGATGACCTGGCTGAGTCTACCCTCAGTAGGCTGGCGCCTTGAAGTTCTTAGAGGAGTGAAAAATGCTTAAACCGGAAATCGCCGCCTATCTGGAGATGGGCGCCCAATCAGGCCTCCCTGCTGTGTGGGAAGTTCCCATCTCCACATTTAGAAAGAATGGCGAAAATCGGCCAGCCCAATCGGGAACACCAGAACCCATAAATACTTTGATCCATCGCTACATCCCTGGCCCATCGGCTGAGCTCCCTATTCGCATTTATCGGCCACATCCTACAGCCACTCTCCCCGTTCTGGTCTGGTTCCATGGCGGCGGCTGGGCGACATCACATCTGGATGTCTACGAACAGGCGATGCGAAGCTTAAGCAATAAAGGCGAGTTTGCCGTCATTGCAGTTAATTATCAGAAGAGCCCCGAACATAAATTTCCGATTCCGTTCGATGATTGCTACGCCACACTTTTATGGATCCGCGACAATGCTGAGAATCTTCACATTGATCCCCTACAGATTGGCGTGGGTGGTGATAGCGCCGGTGGAAATCTCGCTGCAGCTGTTGCGCTTAAAGTTCGCGACACGGGAGATCTAGCACTCGCCTTTCAACTTCTTGTTTATCCTTGCAATGATCCCGAGATGACCTACGACTCGGCGTCACGAAATGCCACAGGTTTTGGCCTCACCACCCGTGCAATGAAATATTTCTGGGATCTCTACGCCGCAAAGAAGTCAGACTTCTCCAATCCTTACTTCGCGCCCGTTGTGGCAAAAAGTTTTGCCGGACTCGCCCCCGCAATCGTATTGACCGCTGAATACGACACCTTGCTCGATGATGGTGTGAACTACTCAGAACTACTGAAACGAGACGGCACGCAAGTGATCTATCGAGAATATCCCGGTCAGATGCATGGCTTCTTTGCACTTGCTGCCATCACACCCGATGCCGAGCAAGCCCAAGAATTTGCCGCTTGCGAAATTAATGCGCTGCTCGGTCGTTAAGGTGACTAACGAACGGTAATGCGAGTTCCTTTACCGACAACGACGATTCCAGATTCAGTGACGGTGAAGCGAGATTTATCGAGCTCGTGATCCACGCCAATTTGCGCGCCCGGTTCAACGACCACATTCTTATCGAGAATAGCATTTCGTACGATTGCGCCAGCGCCGATCTTTACCGAAGGCATCAAGACTGATCCTTGGATCAATGCATTGCTCGCTACTTGGACATCAAATGAGGCAACCGTTCGCTCCATTCGACCTCCCGAGATGATCGAGCCAGCACCGACAATGGAATCAACCGCTGAACCATTTTCCGAGAACTTTGCAGGTGGAAGTGATGGCGGATTAGTAAGAAGTGGCCAGTCGCGATTGTAGAGATTAAAGATCGGATGGATCGAAACCAGATCCATATGTGCATCGTAATAAGCGTCGATCGAACCTACATCGCGCCAGTAACCTTTATCACGCTCAGTTTCGCCGGGCACAATATTGTGTGCGAAGTCGTAGGCACGTGCGCGACCTAGTTCGGTCATCATCGGAATAATGTTGCCGCCGAGATCGTGGCGACTCTCCAAATCATCGGCATCGGCAAGAAGCGCATTTTCCATTTCATCCCGCTTGAAGATGTAATTGCCCATCGAGACAAGTGCATAATCAGGATTACCGGGCATGCCTGGTGGGTTAGCAGGTTTTTCATGAAATGCCTTGATGGTGATGCCATCTTCGGCCAATTCAATAACACCAAATTCACTCGCTTCTTCGCGCTTCACGCGAATTGCAGCGACCGTAACTCCTGCGCCAGTCTCCAGGTGGAATTGGAACATTTGCTCAGGATCCATGCGATAGACGTGATCGGCACCGAAGACCAAGACGTGCTTAGGATTTTCATCATGAATTAAATTGAAGTTCTGCAAAATTGCATCCGCACTACCGGTATACCACCGCGGCCCCAGTCGTTGCTGGGCGGGAACTGGTGTTACGTAATTTCCCAGTAGGGTCGACATTCGCCACGTTGTGGTGATGTGCCGGTCGAGTGAGTGAGACTTGTATTGAGTGAGAACTGCAATACGTCGCAAATCAGCATTCACGAGATTTGAGAGTACGAAATCGATCAATCGATAGGCACCGCCAAAGGGAACAGCTGGCTTTGCGCGATCGGCAGTCAACGGCATAAGGCGTTTGCCTTCTCCACCAGCAAGGACAATTCCTAGGGGGCGCTCGTGACGAATCATGGGTAAACGATACCCTTAGGCCATGAAGATCGGAATAGTGACAAAAGAATGGCCTCCCCACATTTATGGTGGAGCTGGCGTCCATGCCCAACTTTTGACCGATTCACTCCGAAAGTTCATCGACGTTGAAGTCCACTGCTTTGGCGAGGAGCGAATCGATGCAATTGGATACCCTGCAAGTAATTCGCAATTCAATCCAGCGCTAGCCGCTTTCGCCACAGATATCGAAATCGCTCAGAATTTGGGATCTGTCGAACTCGTCCACTCTCATACTTGGTATGCCAATATGGCCGGACATTGGGCTTCTTTGCTTCACGGAATTCCCCATGTCATCACGGCGCATTCACTCGAGCCCGACCGTCCCTGGAAAGCCGAACAACTCGGAGGTGGCTATCGATTATCCTCGTGGGCCGAGAAGACTGCATATGAGTCAGCTGATGCAATCATCGCGGTCAGCAATGGCATGAAGCGTGATGTACTCAACGCATACCCTGATGTGGACCCAACAAAGGTCCACACCATTCTCAACGGCGTAGATACTCAGAAATATCTCCCCACATTCGACCCAGAACTCCTTGCTCGATTAGGAATCAATGGCCGCTACGCGATATTTGTTGGTCGCATCACTCGCCAGAAAGGTCTCGGCCACTTACTTCGTGCTTGGCAGAAAGTGAATCCTGATATCGGACTTGTGATAGCCGCTGGCTCTCCCGACGAGCCCGCGATTGGCGCCGAAATTGCTCAACTCATCAAAGAATTGCAGAGTGATCGAGCAAATGTCTGGTGGCTCGAGAAGATGCTTCCCCAACCTGAGCTTCGGGTTCTTCTATCAAGTGCTGATCTATTCATCTGTCCTTCAGTATACGAACCACTGGGAATTGTTAATTTGGAAGCGATGGCATGTGAGACAGCGGTGCTTGCCTCTCGGGTCGGTGGAATTCCTGAAGTTGTTCACGAGGGCGTTACTGGCGAACTCGTCGATTACACGGGAGATGCACCATCATTTGAAGGCGAACTTTCTTCACGAATCAATAACATGATGGCCGATCCCGAAAAATTGGAACGTTATGGGAAAGCCGGCCGAGCCCGTGCCATAAAAGATTTTGCCTGGCAAACAATCGCCGAGGAGACTGCGCACCTATATGCTCAGGTGATTGCCTCCAAAAAAGCCACTCATCGATAGGTTCACATGTCCCGTAAAAGCTGGTTCCTCTTTTTCGTTGTCGGTCTCCTCTGGGGGATTCCCTACCTACTCATTCGAGTTGCAGTCAACGAACATATCCACCCATCCATTGTCGTTATCTCTCGAGTAGTTGTAGGCGCAGCGCTCCTTATTCCATTTTCCTTTCGTCGAGGGACACTGGGCGCAGCGCTGGCGCAATGGAAGACAATCCTTCCGTACGCAATCGGCGAGATGATCGTTCCGTGGTTCTTTATTACTACCGCAGAACAGAAACTCTCTTCTGGACTTGCTGGTCTCTTAGTGGCAACTGTACCCATTTGGTCCACGATTCTTGCTTCGATAAATGGCGACAAAACTGTTTGGCACCACAAACGCCTATTGGGAATGTTGGTTGGCTTTATCGGAATTGTTCTTGTGGTGGGTGTTGAGAGCATTAAAGGTCACGCTAATCTCTTCTCCATCTTCCTCATATTGATCGCATCGATAAGTTATGCCTGGTCAGTCACTCGAGTAAATCGCAAAATTCCGCATATTGATTCGATTGCAATTAATGGCATAGCGATGGCTATGACATCGCTCTTCTGCCTACCTATTGCACTGATGCATCTACCCAAGGTCGCCCCCACACTGAAGGCTGATCTCTCGCTCGTGGGCTTGGGACTTTTCCCCACCGCCTTTGCATTCGCACTCTTCTTTATTTTGATGAAGGATATTGGACCGGCGCGTGCCTCACTTGTCACTTATCTCAACACTGCTATTGCCGTAGTTCTGGGAGTTCTCTTCTTAAGCGAGAAGCTAACAACAGGAATTATTGTGGGTCTTCCGCTGGTATTAATCGGCTCGTATTTCGCTAGCCGCAAACCGGCACTTACTCAGTAAAGCCCATTCGAGCCAACGCTTTAGGATCGCGCTGCCACTCTTTTGAGACTTTAACGTGCAAGCCCAGATAGACCTTTGCATCTAGGAAATTTTCGATCGAACCGCGGGCGCGAACACCGATTGCTTTAAGCCGAGTTCCTTGTGGTCCGATGATGATGGACTTCTGGCTATCTCGTTCGATGTGTAGGGTGGCATGAATATCGTAGAAATTTTTATTCTCGCGCTTTGCCATTTCATCGATCGTAATCATGACTGAATGCGGTAGTTCTTCATATAGATTCTCAATTGCAGCTTCACGAATCAGCTCTGTGATCGTTAATTCAGCGGCTTGATCTGTGGTGATGTCTTCTGGATAGAGCGAAGGCGAGAGTGGTAGGTGCTTGGACAGTAGATCGAGAATCAAATCTGTCTGCTCAAGTTTCTGAGCAGATAGCGGAACAATTTCTTGAACGTTAATCCCCAGCTTTTGGGCAAATTCATTAACAGCGTGAAGTTGAGCGATGAGCTGCTCCGGCTTTACGCGATCGATCTTGGTAACTGCAATAAAAATTCGCTTCTGGGTAGCAATCTGCTTGGCGATAAATTCATCGCCAGCGCCGATAGCTTCATCGGCCGGAATACAGATGAGCACGGCATCGACGGAGTCAATATTCTCACTCACCATGGCGTTGAGTCTGGTTCCGAGCAAAGTCTTTGGCTTATGAACTCCCGGCGTATCGACAACAATCATTTGGAAATCCGATCGGGAAATAATTCCACGAATAGGATTTCGGGTGGTGTTGGGATGCGGAGAGGTGATGACGATCTTCTTGCCCACGAGTGCATTTACTAGCGTGGACTTCCCTGTATTGGGGCGACCGACGATGGCAACAAAACCCGCTCGGTGCTGGCTCTGATCTATCGATTCGCTCATAGGAGAATCATCTCACCTAAAGCAGGGTCACTTGCGCAAATATTTCAGAGACCGATGAAACTAACTCCGCGCACCTTTCTGCCACCAATCGATGGCATCCTTCGCTGGTCGGAGAAGTAATGAGCCCAGGAATAGCCATAACAGGTCTAAATATTTCAGCAGCATCTCGGGCAGTGCGAAGTGATCCACTTCGATAAGCGGCTTCGACCACCACGGTCCCTCGTGATAGCGCAGCTATGAGTCGATTGCGGATCAAAAATCTCGATGGCATCGCCGGGACGCTCGGCATAACTTCACTCAGAAGCAGCCCGGTCTCTTCGATCTCTTCAAAGAGCTTTTCGTTGGCTGCTGGATATTTCACATGAGTCCCACATGCCAAGACTGCGATTGTCACTCCCTCGGCAACGATTGCTCCGTTGTGGGCGGCAGCATCAATCCCATAGGCACCGCCACTGACTACTGACCATTCTCGATCAACGATTCCTGCAGCAAGTTCGCCCGCAACTCGCACCCCATATGAAGTGGGATTTCGAGTACCGACAATGGCGATACTCTCCCCCAATTTTTCTAAGTTCTCTCGAGCTCCCTTGGCGATGAGTCCAAGCGGAGGCGCTGCCAAATCATTGAGACCACTCGGCCAATCTGCATCAGTGGGCGCGATGAAATAAGAATCTGCGGCAGCAATATGAGCCAGAGCTGCATCCACAGATGTACCACGCAAGCGATCGGCAATCTTCGCAGCTGAATTCTTCTCGCCGTGATATCCCCCAGCTAATAATCGATCAACAACAGCCAGCGGACCGTTTACTCTGACTTGATCACCCCAAAAAACTGATCCGCCTTCGATTGCAGCAAATAGTCTTACTCGAGCGCCGAATTCTTCGCTCACAAGTAGATCTCTCCTGTTTCGCGAAAGAGCAGGGCTTGCTGAGCATCTTCTAAAGACGGGATGGTTCTTCCATGAGAATCCGCAACGCTCCACGAGGTACGCAAGACTTTATGAAATCCTCGTACACTCAATCGCTCGGCGTCGAGTTCAGAATGCAAGAAGGCCATCGCCACTTTTGAGGCTCGATATTTCTTTCTCAGTGCAGATGCAGGAATTTCTGAATTAAGACGCCAACTTTCACCTGCAAAGCGCTCTGCCGCTAGAGCTCGTGCAGCAATTACTCGCTCCCTTACAACTGCACTCGATTCGCCACTGTCGAACTCTGAAATCTCTATACGAGTGGGGCGTTCCACAAAAATCCGAAGATCGATGCGATCTAGAAGTGGCCCCGATATTTTCTGAAGGTACCGCCGAATTGAGAGCGAACTACAACTACATGAACGTCCACGGCCGGAGAATTTTCCACACGGACATGGGTTGGCGGCAAGTACTAAGATGAATTTGGAAGGGTAGGTAATCGAACCTGATGCTCGGGTGATGGTTATACACCCTGATTCCAATGGCTGTCGCAGTGAGTCGAGCACGCCCTTCCCGCACTCTGGCGCTTCATCGATAAAGAGAATTCCGTTGTGAGCAAGTGAACAACTTCCGGGCCTCACAAGATGCGCACCCCCGCCCACCATTCCCACGGCTGTTGTGCTGTGATGAGGCGAAACAAATGGCGCGAGAAGAGAGATCTCACTTGACTCCAAAGTGCCATTAATTGATTGCAGTGCCGCAACTTCTAACGCATCTTCATTGCTCAGGAGCGGCAAAATCGTCGGAATGCGCTCGGCCAACATGGTCTTTCCTGTCCCCGGGGGTCCCATGAAGAGAATGTGATGCCCGCCAATTGCAGCTATTTCTAGCGCTTTCTTAGCCTCCCTCTGTCCCGCAACATCCGAGAGGTCTATGGAATTGGCCTTGGGCCCATCACTGTGAGGCAATGGTGAGCTTTGTGGAAATTCGCCAGTGCGCAGAAATCGCAGGACTTCGCTGAGGTGCGCGGCGCCGATTACTTCAATATCTCGTACTGCTCGACCTTCGTGCAGATTGCCGATGGGCAAGATCGCGCGTCGAAATCCCAACCGCTGAGCTGCAATAAGCGCCGGCAAAACTCCCCGAATCATTCGCACATCTCCACCCAGCGAGAGTTCGCCCAGAAAAATTGCATCATTATCGACTGGGAGAATGGCCTGCGCTTGCAATAGTGCGACTGCGATCGGTAAATCAAATGACGACCCAGACTTGGGTAGCCAAGCAGGTGAGAGCGAGACCGTCACTTTCTTATTTGGCCAACTCT
Source organism: uncultured Actinomycetes bacterium (assembly GCA_903919375.1). GTDB lineage: Bacteria > Actinomycetota > Actinomycetes > Nanopelagicales > Nanopelagicaceae > AAA044-D11. Next base: position 29,949 of record CAIXHZ010000015.1, read on the forward strand.
CGCCAGAATTTATTAGCGCAGTTCGCACTCGCTCCCGAGATTCCGAGAGCGCCGTATCTGGCAGCCCGAGCAGGGTATATCCGGGCAAACCATCGGATATATCCACCTCGACTTCAATCAAATTTCCTTGCAACCCCACCAAGCCGATCGTTGCCACTCGTGCCAGCGGCATCAGAGCACGCCCAGTCGATAGTCATATTCCCATTCGCCCATGGAGTTTTTAAATACTGCGCAGCAATCAATTCGATATGGCTGGCCCCACGCGTTATGAGTTACAAGCCACGCCAGAGCTAACTTCTGCAATCGAAGCGCCTTAGTGGAGGTGATCGCCTCTAGCGGATGACCGAAATGCAATGAACTGCGCGACTTAACTTCAATGAAGACAAATGTGCCATCAGGTTCTCGGGCAATGAGATCGATTTCGCCTTCGCGGATGCGCCAATTGCGATCTACAACCTCCATCCCAAGCCCACGCACATAATCAGCTACGAGCTCCTCGCCGACCTGACCAATTCTCTGTTTATATCCCATAAGAAGGGAAGGCTAAAGCCTAAAAGTTTTTTCATAACTCTCCCGCGATGGCAACTGTGGAGTTCTCGCGCTTGTGAATTATTAAGCGATGAGGGCTGCGATATTGGCAAAAGATTGGCGATGAATTTCGCAGATGCCATGTTCTTTCAGTGCAGCAGTGTGCTTTGCCGTGATGTAACCCTTATGTCCCGCAAAACCATACTGTGGGTACTTCTTATCCCATTCAATCATTTCGCGATCACGGGTTACCTTCGCCAAAATTGACGCAGCGCTGATGGAGATCGCTACTTGATCTCCTTTCCACACAGCCAGATTGGGCATCGATAAACCTTCAATGGGATAGCCATCGGTTAATACATATTCGGGTTCGGTTTCTAATGCAAGCACAGCTCTGCGCATTCCTTCGAGATTGGATTTGTGGAGTCCTCGGTCATCGAGCTCTTGCGCAGTGATGGAAATGATGGAGTAGGCCATGGACTGCTCAATGATGACATCAAAGAGTTCTTCACGAACTTTCTCTGTAAGTGCTTTTGAGTCTTTCACTCTATTGAGTTCAGGGGCGAATGGGTCTTTCAAAATTGTTGCGGCAATTACAAGTGGGCCTGCACATGGACCTCGACCGGCCTCATCAACGCCAGCGATAACTCGTATTCCGGATTGAAGAAGCGTCTTTTCAATAATAGCCATAGATTTAAGAGCCTTAGATATGGCTACTTACTTAACGCTCAAAACTGCTACTTTCGAAAGATCATGACCAACACTTAAGAATTTAATGTGATTGAGTGGCCAGACAACTTCAACCGCTCGTCCTACGACATCGCTCACAGGAACCATTCCTTTGTGCGGATCATCCGTATGGAAGCGTGAATCTGCACTTGCGCCACGATGATCGCCCATCACCCAGATAAAACCCTTGGGCACTTGGACGCGAAAGGCGGTATCCGATGGCTTATTGCCAGCATAAATATAATTTTCGCTTACTGACGTTCCATTAATTTGCAGGTGTCCGGCTTTATCGCAACAAGTAACGGTGTCGCCGCCTACTCCGATGACGCGCTTAATCAAATATTGCTTCGCTGGGTCCGGAAGGATTCCCACTGTTACCAATGCGCTCTTCACGCTTTCAACGGGGCCTTTGGCGGTATCGACTGGAGCTGCGCCGAGCCAATTTGCCGGGTCGCGAAAGACAACAACTTCGCCACGCTTGATATCGCTGAAGTAGGTGGCAAGTTTGTTCACGGCAATTCGGTCGCCGATTTGCAGAGTGTTCTCCATCGAGCCCGATGGAATAAAGAAGAAGTGAACGAAGAAGGTTTTAACGAGAACAGAGACAACAAGTGCCGAGATAACGATGACCGGAATTTCGCGAAGAAGCGAACCCTTCTTCGGCATACGCATCTGGGCGCCTACTGAGCTTGGTTAATTAAGCTTCAGGAGTTGTTTCGACTGCTGCATCAATGGCAACTGCCTCTACGACAGGTGCTTCGACAACGGTCTCAACGACCTCTTCTGCCACTGGCTCAACGACTGCTTCTACAACAGGCGCTACAACCGGCTTAGCAACTGGAAGATCTTCAACGATGAATTCGTTGTTAGCGCCACGGCGCTCCTTGATCTTTGCAGCCTTACCGCGGAGATCGCGGAGGTAGTAAAGCTTGGCGCGACGAACATCTCCACGACGGACCATTTCAAACTTTTCGATAACTGGTGTGTGAACTGGGAAGGTACGTTCTACGCCGACACCGTTAGAGAGTTTGCGAACAGTGAATGTCTCGCGGATACCAGAACCCTGGCGACGAATAACGATTCCTTGGAAGACCTGGATACGGCTCTTGCTACCTTCGATAACACGAACGTGAATCTTGATTTCATCTCCGGAACGGAAGTTAATAACGTCGGTACGGAGTGAAGCAGCATCCACTGCATCTAACACGTTCATGGCAGGTCCTTTTCAGTAAACGATCATAAAAATCTTGCGAGTATCTTCTCGGCAAACCCCTATCCTGCCATAACTGGGCAGGAGGCCAAAATCGAGGTTTTAGTCGATCTCCCGGACCAATTGAGCGTGGAGAGCGGGGCCAGCAGCGATCACCATAGCTTCATTGGGCTCTCCGCCATGGCGGCCAGTGACTCGGGCGCCCGCTTCTTGGGCGATCAGGCCGCCGGCAGCGTGGTCCCACTCCTTGGTACCGAGCTCAAAATAGGCATCGAGCGCGCCCATTGCGACCATGCAGAGGTCCACGGCGGCGGCGCCATTGCGCCTGATATCGCGAATTCGAGGAATAAGACGAGAGAGAAGTTCGGCCTGGCCGGTGCGCTTGGCGATGTCATAACTCAGCCCCGTGGCGATCAAAGCTCGATCCAAAGTAATGGGGTCATTGCAGGTAATCGCCGTACCGTTATAGGTCGATCCCCCATCTCGCACTCCTTGCCATAAGCCATTAATGGTGGGGGCGAAGACAACGCCAACCTGCACGCCGTCACCATCTTTCACGGCGATGCTGACATTCCATCCTGGCATGCCATAGAAATAATTCACGGTGCCATCGAGCGGATCGATCACCCAAGTAATGCCGGTGCTTCCTGTTCGATCGCTGCCCTCTTCGCCAAAAATTCCATCATCAGGGCGCTGGGCAAGAATGGCGTCGACGATCAATTTCTCGCTCGCAATATCCATCTGAGTAGCGAAGTCGACGGCCGAACTCTTCTGATTGAGATCAAAAACCGCTGGACGTTGCCCCAAAAGCGCGCCGGCCTGCTGGGCAATTTCTGTAGCCAAGGCTAATAAATCTTTCTTGAGTTCCATATCCATGGTCGCAATTCTCCCACCTTTCTCCTCACCCTTATGGCACTCTTTGCCCTGTGAGCGATGAAATCAATGTGAATTCCGACAGCAAGACCCCGTTGCGCCTGATCGGGCGTTCTGAAACAGGAAATGGCCTAGAGCTCACTGATGATGCCGAGAACTCCTTCATCCTTTCCATCGACGATGCCTTGCGCGCCGCGATCGCTCAACCGCGACTTGCGGCCGTTGCATCTCCTGATGTTGAACGCGCCCAATTTAGCGTTAAGGAAATTCAAGCGCGCTTACGAAGTGGTGAAAGTATCGATGCCATCTCGCGCACCACTGACTGGGGCATTGAGAAGATTGAAAAATTTGCTGGTCCAATTTTGCAAGAACGCGCATATGTCATCGATATGGCTCTCAAGTCTGCACTTCGCCGCGAAGCCGCATCACCGCTCCTAGGCGCGCAAGCATTTGAACAACTATCCCAGCATGGCGCTGACATGGAAGAAGTTGAATGGAACTCTCATCGCAATGCCGATGGCAGTTGGTCGATTATTTTGTTCTACCCATCGCGAGATGGCGTAAATACAGCGACCTGGTCTTTTGATTTAGCAAAGCAGATTTTAATAGCGCAAGATGATTCGGCTCGCTGGATTGCAGGCGATGCCCGCGAACCACGTCGCACCACTCCGACCCATGGCATGGTTTATGGCGCCGAAGGATCTAATCCACCGCCAACACTTTCTCCATCACCTTCTACAACTACGACACCCGCTGCACCAAGACTTGTTGCAGTTCGCGAAGAGATCGACCTCATCGACGATGAGACGGGCGAAGAAGAGATCGTCGAAATTTTCGAACTCGATATTGAACTCGATCAGCCAGTAGAAGATGAGAGCGATGCTCGAAGTGATGGCGTGAGCGCTCGCCCAAAGATTCCTTCTTGGGATGACATCATGTTCGGGGGCTCTTCTGCGCCCACCGACAATGATTAATTAATCAACTAAATTAATTAATTACCTTAACTTCGCAGCAAAAAACTCAAGCGTGCGTTTCCACGATAATTCTGCTGCTTGCGCTGCATAAACCTCAGGGCGATCATCGTTGAAGAATGCATGCGCTGTGCCTGCATAATCATAGGTATCGATTGATCCACCAGCTGAAGTAATTTCTCGGACCGCTTCTTGAATGCCGGGCGCAGCAGATGTTCCATCACCTTCGGCGCAATGGATAAGCGCAGATTTGCCGGCAAAATTTCTCCATTCTGGTGCGTGACGCTCCCACGATGCGCCGGGGTAATAGGCAACAGCGGCAGTGATCTCTTCGCACAGGGTTGCGCTCCAGATCGAGAGCGAGCCACCCATGCAAAATCCCACTGTTCCTACCGAATGTGATGTGACAGCAGGATGAGCCAGTAAATAAGAGGCTGCCGATGAAATATCGCTACCTGCTTGAACTAATTCGAGTTCCATTAATAATTTCTTGGCGGTATCCGGTTCGGCTGCGATTTGACCACGATAGAGATCTGGCGCCAATGCCACAAAGCCTGCCTGCGCGAATCGATCTGCAACACTTTTAATGTGTGGGACTAAACCCCACCACTCTTGAATCACAATAACTGCTGGACCGCTTCCAGATTCCGGAAGGGCTAGATAGCCACTGCCCTGAGAGTCGCCGCTTGCTTCTGGATTTCTGCTTTGATACGAAATTAACTCTCCCATGGCTACACGCTACCCCTACTCAATGATTCGCGAAAGCATCGGAATAGATACTTCATCGCGGGTAATTCCACCGTGATGGCCCACCATAGAAGACTCTTCCTTAACGCGCGCTGGATCGATCAAAATTATTTCCTCGTTAGCAATAGCAATCAGATCGCCCATGCGATCCTCGCTATCTATGGAAACATGCTCGCCAAAGAGATTGGCCGCAATCGCTTCGGTGCGAGTAAATAGCGAGACTTTATTGCCGAGAGTTTCGCGCCAAATATCCTGCACTTGTGCGAGATCACTTTCCTCTACATAAATATGTCGTGCTCGTGGTTCGCCGGCGAGAAGCGAGACCTTGTCCATCAAGGGATTGCCTTCACCTAAGACGATCTTCTCCCCCGCATTAATCATGCCGTGATCAGCGCTCACCCAAAGTCGAGTGCCTGAAGGAAGTCCAGAAATTAATCCCGATATTAATTCGGCAACAATTCCTAACGCTGCCAGCCATTCTGGTGAACCGATCCCCGATTCATGGCCAGCATGATCGAGATTATTTAAGTAGAGATAGGTGTACGACGGCGCAGCATCGAGCGCTTTCTTCGCACCAGCAATGATGTCGGGAATCGTATTTGCGCCCAGATAGTGGGCACCGCGAAGTGCTGCTTGCGTAAAGCCACTTCCTTCATAACGCTTAGCGGCAACATGCGTGACAGAGATACCTTGTGCAACAGCACGTTCAAAGAGCGTTGGTGTTCGCTGCCACATAACAGGATCAACGCGTTCATCCCATTTGAGTGAGTTGAGAATTCGTCCAGGTGTTCCACTTCGAGGTACTCGAACGGTGTAACCAAGCATGCCGTGAACACCCGGTAAAACCCCGGTGCCGACGGAGGAGATATTTACGGCAGTGGTCGAAGGAAAGTGCGAAGCCAGTTCGCCTTGCGCGATGAGCTCGCCAAAGACGGGATAGGTGCGCGAATATTTACGGAGTAACTCCAGGCCCATGCCATCGATAAGGAGAAAGCATTCCCGCCCTGTGGGCGATTGACCAAGGCCTAAGTGATCGACCGCGCCCTCGAGATTGAGGGAGGCAAAGATCGATTCTGAAAACTGCGCCAGACCGTGCATGCGCCTATCTTGCCCTACTCGGAGCAGATCTGATTGGCACCGATGGGTGCGGTAATCTCCCCTCATGATTAGATTTTCTGACGAAGTCCTCGAAGCGCAGAGTGCAGGTCGCCCGATTGTGGCCTTGGAATCAACCATCATCAGCCACGGCCTTCCTCGCCCTCGCAACTTCGAGGTAGCTGTTGAAGTCGAAGCCATTGTGCGCGAGACCGGCGCAACTCCTGCAACGATCGCACTGATCGATGGCGCTATTCATGTGGGATTAGAAAGCAGCCAACTCGATCGCATCGCCAATGATGACAACATCGTTAAGGCATCCACTCGTGATTTAGCGATCATTCAGGCGACTAAGCAATCAGCTGCGACCACAGTCGCTGCAACTGCACACATTGCTCACCTTGCGGGAATTTCTGTATTCGCTACGGGCGGACTTGGTGGTGTCCACCGCGGCCATACCTACGATGAATCTGCTGACCTTCAGGCACTGGCCACCTTGCCGATCGCCATCGTCTGCGCGGGTGTGAAATCTATTTTGGATGTTGCCGGAACGTTAGAGCGCCTCGAAACTTTTGCCGTGCCGGTCTTGGGTTACAAGACCAATAAATTCCCAGGCTTCTATCTCACGGATTCGGGGTTTGAAATTGAGCATCGAGTCGACTCGGTCGCGGAAATCGCGGCAATCTGGAAGAACCGTCCAGCTCTCAAAACAAACCATTGCGCAATCGTTGTTACCAATCCTGTGAAGAATCAGATGGACCTGGCGCTGCATAATCAAATATTGAATGATGGCCTCGCCGCTGCAGAGAAGAACCACATCACTGGTAAAGCTGTCACGCCTTTCCTTCTCGAATATTTCCATACCGCAAGCAAGGGCGAATCGCTTCGAGTCAATATCGACATCATTAAGTCCAACTCACAATTAGCGGCTGAAATCGCTATCGCACTCAAGTAATTTACCTTTCCCATGCCACGCATTCTCTGTATCGGCGACATCATGCTCGATGTCACTGCCATTTTGACTCGCAATATTGAAATTGGCGTAGAGACGCGATCAAAAATAAGTACGCAAGGCGGAGGGGCAGCAGCAAATGTGGCTTCGTGGCTTTCGGCTCACGGGACTTCGGCTTACTTAATTGCTCGCGTGGGCGAGGATGCTGCAGGGCGAGTTCTTCTCGAGGAGCTAGATCGCTTTGGTGTCGAACACGGCAACCGCGTTATCGCAGGTGCCAACACCGGCGTTGTCATGGTGCTAGTTGATCCACTCGGCGAGCGCACCATGTTCCCTGACTCCGGCGCCAATGCCGGGCTTGGTCCAGCCGATCTTCCCGAACTCAATAGTTTTGATGCAATTTACTTATCGGGCTATCCCCTACTCAATCCGATTTCGCGGCCAGGAGTCTTAGAGATCATCGCTTTGGCAAAGACGGCGAACCTTCCGATTATTTTCGACCCTTCAACAGTAGGCGTCTTGCTTGAAGTCGGGGTCGCACAAGTGCGCGAATGGTTGCAATTGATGGATGCAGTAATCCTCAATGAAGAAGAGGCACAATTCCTTTCAGGTAAAGCCAACCCAATAGAAGCGGCAGCTGACCTGCTCACGCTCACTACAACTGTTGTTATCAAGCGGGGATCTAATGGCGCACTCGGCCAAAACCGCGGTGGCCAACTCATTCAAGTCCCAGCCTTTCCAGCCACGGTGGTAAATACCACTGGCGCGGGTGACGCCTTTGCAGCCGGTTTCATTGAATTTTGGGCCAACCCAGCGAAATCAGAGAATCTCATCGGCGCGCTGACTCGGGGGGCAGAACTTGGGGCAGCCTGTGTCGCACTTATCGGGGCCCGCCCGCTTGTCGCTCCCCAGTAAATAGCCTTGGGGTTGGCAAGATACCCCCATGGCAAAAACACCCAAAGCCGTTCTTCCTAAACCAGGCGAGAACCCCGGTCGCATCGTCGACATTGATGTTTCGCAGGAGATGTCTGATTCCTTCCTGGAATACGCCTACTCGGTAATTTATTCACGCGCCCTTCCCGATGCCCGTGATGGCCTCAAGCCGGTACAACGCCGCATCCTTCATCAGATGTCGGATATGGGACTTCGCCCCGACAAGGGCCATGTGAAGTGCGCCCGCGTAGTTGGCGAAGTCATGGGAAAGCTGCACCCGCACGGCGATGGTGCGATCTACGATGCGATGGTCCGTATGGCTCAAAACTTCTCGATGCGCTTGCCACTGATCGATGGCCATGGAAACTTCGGCTCACTCGATGCCGGTCCAGCTGCCATGCGTTACACCGAATCTCGCCTTGCCACCCCTGCCATGGCAATGGTCAACGAATCGGATGAAGATACCGTTGATTTCGGTGCCAACTACGATGGCCAGCTCCTTGAGCCAGTCGTTCTCCCTGCTGCATTCCCGAATCTTTTAGTCAATGGTGCCACTGGCATCGCTGTGGGCATGGCTACAAATATGCCACCACATAACCTTGGTGAAGTTATTCAAGCCACCAAGCACTTGATCGAAAACCCTAAAGCGACCCTTAAAGCGCTTATGAAATTTGTTCCAGCTCCAGATTTCCCTACTGGTGGCGAAATCGTTGCTCGCGAAGGAATTGCTGAGGCCTACGAATCTGGCCGCGGATCATTTAAAGTTCGCGCAACAGCCGTCATTGAAAAAGTTACTTCTCGCAAAATGGGAATCGTTATTACTGAGTTCCCTTACAACATCGGTCCCGAGAAGATCGTGGAAAAGATTGCCGATCTCGTTAAAGCCAAGAAGATTCTTGGTATCTCCGACATCATCGACCTCTCTGATGGTCAGCAAGGCACCAAAGTCGTCATTGAAATTAAAAATGGCCACGAGCCAGAGGACATCTTGGAAAAGCTCTACAAGCTCACTCCTATGGAAGATCAGTTCTCTATCAACGCTGTTGCCCTTGTTAATGGCAAGCCACTGACACTTGGACTTAAAGAACTCTTGCAGGTCTTTATCGATCACCGCATCGAAGTTGTTCGTCGCCGCTCCGAGTATCGCAAGGGTAAGGCTGAAGCTCGCCTCACGCTTGTTGATGGTTTACTGAAGGCGATTATCGATATCGATAAGGTCATCAAGATCATCCGCGCATCTGATGATGCAGCAACAGCCAAGGAAGCGCTCATCAAGAGCTTCAAACTAAACGACGAGCAGGCCACCTACATCTTAGATATGCCACTTCGCCGCCTGACCAAGATGAGCAAGCTCGAACTCGAAACCGAGCAATCAGAGCTCTCCAAGACGATTGCTGCTCTCAAGAAGCTCCTCTCGTCCGAAGAGAACATTAAGGCGCAGGTATCAAAGGAACTCGATGAGGTCGGCAAGGCATTTGCTACCCCTCGCCGTACCCGCCTGGCCTAACCAGTAGTTATGAGAAAAGCCCCAGCCAATTGGTCGGGGCTTTTTCACTATCTCGTTACAGCAATTAGGCGTCGATACGCTCGCGATCGATCTCAGCAGAGGAGATAAATTCTTTACGAGGAGCTACTTCGTTGCCCATAAGCAGTTCGAAGATCGCTTCTGCGGCTACGGCATCGTTCATTGTTACTCGACGTAAGGTGCGCTGCTCAGGATCCATGGTGGTCTCGCGGAGCTGATCTGCATCCATTTCGCCAAGACCTTTGTAACGCTGGATTGGTTCTTTCCAGCGCTTGCCGGCTTTGGTCAATTCAGCAGTGAGCTTCTTCATTTCATCATCAGAATATGTGTAATGAACTTCCCCGCGCTTTCCACCAACGACATCAATGCGATGGAGTGGTGGGATTGCAGCAAAGACGCGACCATCTTCAATCAGTGGACGCATGTAGCGATAGAGCAGGGTGAGCAAGAGGCAACGAATATGGGCGCCGTCTACGTCAGCATCTGACATCAGGATAACGCGACCGTAGCGAGCATCATCGAGGGTAAAGGAGCGGCCAGAGCCAGCGCCAATGACCTGAATGATTGACGCACATTCATTGTTTTCGAGCATCTGTGAGAGCGATGCCTTTTGAACATTCAAAATCTTTCCGCGAATCGGCAAGATCGCCTGGAATTCAGAGTTGCGAGCAGCCTTGGTAGTGCCGAGCGCTGAATCGCCCTCGACGATGAAGAGCTCGGTGCGAGCGGTGTCATCGGAGCGGCAATCTGAGAGCTTGGTAGGAAGTGATGATGACTCGAGTGCATTCTTGCGACGCTGAAGATCTTTATGAGCACGCGCCGAAATACGAGTACGAGATGCCTGCGCCGCTTTCTCCAGGGCAGCTTTACCGGTCGCTTTTTCGATGCGCTTGGTGGTTGCGAAGAAGTTCTTCATCTCCTCAGCAACAACAGTGGCAACGATCTTGGTCGCAGCGGCAGTTCCAAGAACTTCCTTAGTCTGACCCTCGAACTGTGGCTCAGACATACGAACTGTTACGACAGCGGTGAGGCCTTCCATCACGTCATCCTTGATGACATCGGCTTCATTGTTCTTCAGTGTTTTGGTGGCACGAAGTGCGTCATTGAAAACTTTGGTGATCGCTCGCTCAAATCCTTGAACGTGAGCTCCGCCCTTTGGGGTAGAAATAATATTTACAAATGAGGAGAGCGTGGTGTCATAACCATTGCCCCATTGCATCGCGATATCGACGCCCATTTCGCGATCAACTTCTGTCGGCATCATGTGGCCCTTTTCATCCAAGACCGGAACAGTCTCGGTGTATGTGCCAGTGCCGGAGATGCGAATAACTTCACCGATCTGCTCATCGGGGCGAAGGAAAGAACAGAACTCAGAGATTCCACCTTTATGGAAGAAAGTCTCAGAACTCTTGGTCTTGGTGCGATTATCGTTAACGATCAGAGTGAGGCCGGGAACAAGGTAGGAAGTCTGACGCGCGCGAGCGTGAATATCTTCGATGTTGAGTTCTGCCTCTTTAAGGAAGATCTGCTTATCTGCCCAGTATTTAATGCGGGTACCCGTTACTTTGGCAGCAACTTTGCCAATGACGCGAAGACCTGACTTCTCCTCGAAGGGAGCCTTAGGACCATCCCCATCGAAAATTCCTGGAGTTCCGCGTTGGAAACTCATCCAATAAATCTTGCCATCACGATCAACTTCAACATCGAGGCGAGAAGAGAGCGCATTTACTACTGAAGCACCCACGCCGTGCAGACCGCCGGATGCGGCATAGGAGCCGCCGCCGAACTTTCCACCTGCGTGCAGCTTGGTCATAACAACTTCAACGCCCGTGAGGCCAGTCTTAGGTTCCTTGTCGACAGGAATACCGCGGCCATCATCATGGACTTCGACCGAGCCATCGGACTCGAGATTAATTTCAATTTTCTTGCAGTGGCCCGCCAATGACTCGTCGACTGAGTTATCGATAATTTCCCAGAGGCAGTGCATGAGACCGCGGGAGTCGGTGGTACCGATATACATACCAGGGCGCTTGCGAACGGCGTCAAGGCCTTCGAGTACGGCTAGGTCCTTAGCGGAGTATCCATTAGCAGTTGTCTCTGCCTTGTCATCTGTCTTAGTTTCTTTAGCCACGGTGGCTGAGGTTATCGCCTCATCTCCTGAAAATCGGGCATATTGCCCATCGATCCCCCATATTTTTCCACTGAGGAATATCTCACACGAAATTGGACACTCCCGAGCGTGAAAAAGTCCCATTCGAGGAGCGGGGAATAAAGCAGACATGGTTGACTGTTCCCCTAGATGAAAGCAGCTGCCAAGAGTTGGCGCTGATTGAGCCACAGGGAGTGACATGACCGAGCAGATGATCCTCGAAACAACACCTCTCAACGCTGTTGATCGTTGCGATCGTTGCGGAGCTCAAGCCTATGTTCGAGCCACTCTCCTCTCCGGCGGCGAACTTCTCTTCTGCGCACATCACGCTAAGGAGTATTCCGAAGGCCTCAAGAAGGTAGCTCAAGATATTTACGATGAGAGCCAGAAGCTCGTGGAGTCTGAATCTCACTAACCTTTCACCGGCCTCGGCGGCCAGATGAGAAAAGGAGCCCTAGGGCTCCTTTTTTATTGCCTTTCAAAGCGTGTCTTATGATCAGATCATGAGGCGGTTAGCAATCACGTTCGCAAGCGTACTGCTTCTAACGCTGCTCCCTTCTCAATTTGATGTCTCTGAGGCTGCCCCCATCTTGACTAATCCCACCCCACTCGTGGAGTACCGCGGAAGCGGAATTTCAAGTTCTGGAATGACTGACTCGACTGGACTCATGAATGCAAGTTTCTACAACTCCCCCAGCGTTTCAAATGGTGTCGTCACATTTAATGGGAGCAATCAATATGCCATCACCAACTCAAATCTCTCGGGAAGCTTTAGCAGTCTAGGTGCAGGGCTAGAGCGAAATGTTTCAATTTTCGTCTATATCTACCCGATGGCTGATGGAACCATTGTCGATGAGTTAAGTTCCACTACTCAAAGCGTTGGTTGGCATGACACGCAAATTGAGCTTGCTGGTGGGACTTTGAAATTTCGAGTGTGGAGTTGCAGTGGGGTGAGTTCATCGATTCCCATCACCTTAAATACATGGAACTACGTGGGATTTACTTACAACTATTCCACTACAACTCTCACTGCATACGTCAATGGAACTCAAGCAGGACAGAACACAAGTTGTAGCAGGCAGACACCTTGGAATGACGGAAGTTCGAGCCTCTTTTATGGGCTTGGAACAAGTTCCACAACAAACTTAGGGTCAGGCGCAAACGGTAATTTCAAATTGGCCCAATTCGACCTTTTTTCAACCCCTCTCACTTCGTCGCAAGTGACCTCGGCCTATAACGCAACGACGTCCAATTTCAATCCGCTTGCAACACCCAGTGCGCCGACCGTCACTGCAATTGGAGCCACAACTGCCACTGTCGCAGATACCGCCGTCGCAAATGCGTCTTCGTATCTCATCTCCCGCTTTGCAAACGATGGAACAACTCTGCTCGAGACGAAAACCGCAACATCGGCTGCGATCGCAACCGGCACTACCTTTACAGGGCTATCGCCCAGTTCAACCTACGTTATGAAAGTAACTGCGATAGGTGATGGCGTAAATTATGGAAATTCTGCCCTGGGTGCTGGTACCACATTTACAACTGCAAATGGTGCTACCTCTTTGACCTTAGCGCTATCCGGCGGTGGCACGACCGCTACTTATCGTCAATCAATCCTTCTCATAGCTAGCGTGAGCAATCCTGGTTATGTCACGTTCTATTTCAAAGGGCGCCGTATCCCCGGATGTATCAAAATACTTTCGACTGCAGGTGCAGCAACCTGTAATTGGAAGCCAAGTGTGCACGGACAAATTTATATAACTGCGCAGTTAAACCCAACTGGAGCGGGATATAACCCAAGTTCGTCGACATCACCACTACTAACAATAAACGCCCGCGCAAATACTCGTTAATTTTTATCGATTACCACTTCGCGTGGCGATCCCTATCAATAACTTCGTTGAACTCGATCCCGTTAAGCCACTCCCAGCCGCAGGCGTGAATATTGCTTGGACATAACTCGTGTTGTGCACGGAAGGCTTCCAACTACAGGAAGCCGTTGAGCCTGAGACAGCGATTCCTTTGCAACCAGGAATCGGGTGGCCTTGCTCGTAGAACGTGACTTTTCCAGCGGCCTGGATGGAGGCGGTCAGTACGACTGGAGTTCGAAAAGATGCAGTTGTGGCATTTCCTGGAAGAGAAAGCCCTGTTACCGTGGTGGATTTTGTTGTTCCCGAACTTGAAATGGCGCTAGCCGAAGAATCAGAAGTGGTTCGAGCCCAGACGCGAACGTCATAAGAAACGCCACCGCCGAGGCCGGAAATCGTTGCCGAAGGTGAGGCGCCGGGGCTGGTGATGCGGAATGTATTTGCCGTGGCCCAACTTCCTGTTGCCGTGGGCTTATATTGAATGACATATTCATTTGCCGTAGTTGCCGCAGGGGCAGACCATGTGAGTCCTAATGAACCCACCGTTGATATATTCACAACTAAAGATTGTGGCGTCGCAACCGCAGGCTCAGCCATCTTTCCCCATAGTTGGAATGCAAAGTTGCCTAAGCCACCGTTATATCCGTTAGAGACCGATTGATTGTAAGCCGTGTTAATGCCATTCCAAGTCGAAATATCTCCAGCTGAATTTCCGCTTAAGCCAATTCCGACTTGAGTATCACACGAGCTGGTATCGCTCTCGTTATTCCAAATAATTCCCCATCGATGGAGTTTTCCACTGCAGGCAGAGGATCGATTAAAACCATAAATTCCATATCCCGATTGGTTGGAGAAAACAGAATTGCTGGAGTTCTGCCAGAGCGTGGAGCGAATTCCTCCAGAGGTGGGCGAAGTAGTCAGATAAATATCTGAATTTGTTTGCAATCGCGTGTACATCGACTGGGAAGAGATATCTTCTTTCCAAGTCCAGCCACCAAAACCATTGCTGGCGATATCACCACCGTTGGGAAGAGAACCTGCCTGAGGATTTGAAAAGACGGCAAGTACATGGGTAATCGGCAGATCGTTATAGACCGAATATTTTGCATCAGAAGTGAAATCATTGGCGATCGTGGAATTGAGCGTGCTGGTATTAGAAGTGAAATTCGATGAGCTGTAATAGAAGTTAGGACTACTTTGTATACCTTTCATCATCAGCACCCAGGAGCCATTGCTGGTTCCAGTCTGATTCATCTTGAGGTAGACCTGGGTTGCTGATCCATTGTCATAGATCCAGTAGAGACCATCAGTAGTGGTTCCATATAAGTTATAGATTTCTTGAGGAGTCATCGCAGGACAAGTAATTGAGCTCCCAATGACACACTCAGATTGTTGCGATCCGGTTGCAGACGCCGGTAGCGCCGAAAAAAAGGGAAGCGAAATGGCGAGAAGAGCAGCACACGCAATCTTGGCTAGTCGGACAGAGCCTTTGCCGTAGTGCATGACTTACTCGCTCTTATCCTTGTGCGAGCCGTCGCAGAATGGTTTCTCTTTTGATTTGCCACACCCGCAGAGTTTGAAATCGCTGCGGGTCTCCAGAATATTTCCATCTGCATCGACAAAGTTCGCCTCTCCCGTAAAGCGGATAGAGCCGCTTTTGGGATTGATGAAGATCTGTGGACGCGTCGTCATGGCCGTTATTGTGATCGACTATTAATCGAGATAATCGCGAAGCACTTGTGAACGCGATGGGTGGCGAAGCTTCGACATAGTCTTGGATTCGATCTGACGGATACGTTCACGAGTAACACCGTAGACCTTTCCAATCTCATCCAGTGTCTTAGGTTGGCCATCGGTCAGACCAAAGCGCATCGCAACCACGCCCGCTTCTCGCTCTGACAAGGTATCCAAAACTGAGTGGAGTTGCTCTTGGAGAAGTGTGAACGAGACAGCATCAGCCGGAACAATTGCCTCAGAGTCTTCGATCAGATCTCCGAACTCAGAATCTCCTTCTTCGCCGAGTGGCGTATGAAGTGAGATTGGCTCGCGGCCGTACTTCTGAACTTCGACTACCTTCTCGGGTGTCATATCGAGTTCTTTAGCGAGCTCTTCTGGGGTCGGTTCGCGACCGAGATCCTGAAGCATCTGGCGCTGAACGCGTGCCAACTTGTTAATGACTTCCACCATGTGGACTGGGATACGGATGGTGCGAGCTTGATCTGCCATCGCGCGAGTGATCGCCTGGCGAATCCACCAGGTCGCGTAAGTCGAGAACTTATAGCCCTTGGTGTAGTCAAACTTCTCTACTGCGCGGATAAGGCCCAAGTTTCCTTCTTGGATCAAGTCCAAGAAGAGCATGCCGCGACCGGTGTAACGCTTAGCAAGCGACACTACGAGACGGAGGTTTGCTTCGAGGAGGTGATTTTTTGCGCGCTTTCCGATCAAAACAATCTGCTCGAGCTCGCGCTTGTATTTCTTATCGAGCTTCTTATCATTTGCCAAAAGTTCCTCGGCAAAGAGGCCCGCTTCTACTTCCAGCGAGAGCTTTACTTCGAGTTCGGCATTAAGAAGTGGGACGCGGCCGATTAGCTTGAGGTAATCCTTAACTGGGTCTGCAGTAGCTCCAGCCGTAAGAACTGTCTGCGCTGGCGCATCATCTTCTTCGGAATCTTTAATCGTAAATGCATTCTCTTCATTGGTTGATTCTTCGGCCACGTTGACAACGCGAATTTCAGATTCTTTCTCTTCTTCAATAATCTCTTTTACTTCTTCGATCAAAGATTCAACATCTTCAAGTTCGATTTCTTCGAGTTCAACTTCTTCGCCATCAATCTTGGTAACAATCGCTTTTCCGCCCTTGGTTTCGGCCGGCGCTTCCACTACAGCAGGTGCACTTGCGCCAAGTTCAGCTAAGCGACGTGCTTCAAGTTCAGCTTTTGTTGGGAAGAGCTTGCGGCCAGCGGCCTTCTTCGCTGCTGCGGCAGCCGCTTCGGCTTCGCGCGCAATTTTTAGAGCTTCGAGTTCTGCTTTAGTAGGAAAACGGCGGGGACCTGACGTTGCTTTCTTAGCAACAGCCTTCTTCGCAGGTGCTTTCTTAGCAACTACTTTCTTAGCAGCGACTTTCTTTACTGCAGCTTTCTTAGCTACAGGCTTTGCTGCAACTTTCTTCACTGCCTTGCCGCCATTTTTGGGCGCACTAATTCCAGCCACAGAACATCCTTTGGTTTGTCTGGCCTATCTTCGGACCAGGGAAACTTGCTTGGCTATATTATAATTTGTCCACAGGCCACTTTGCACATCCAAACACTCCCAAAGTGGCGCCCGATCCCTCAATCTCACCTTGAGGGCGCCTGGAAAAGTTATTTCCGGTGGTTCAACCCAATCTCAATCGCTCTCCGTAGGGTTTTTCCTACCTCTTCGACCTCAATCAAGAAGCCGTCATGGCCAAAGGGCGAGGAAATCGTCACCAGGGGCTGCGCGGTAGGCGTGAGCTCCACAATCTCCTCCTGTAGGCGAGGCCAGAAGAGGCGATCAGAGTCGATTGAAATGACGATGACCGGGATGGTGATCGTGGCTAGCGCGGCTGCCACTCCCCCTCGACCTCGACCAACGTCATGCGAATTCATAGCCTCGGTGAGGACGATGTAGGTATTGGCATCAAAGCGTTTGGCTAACTTGTTGGCCTGATGATCTAAATAGGACTCCACGGCATAGCGACCAGTTTCATCACCTTGAAGTTCGCGACCAAAGCGAACATCCATCTCGGTTTCGGTGCGGTAGGTCAAGTGCGCTATTCGGCGGGCGATGCCCATGCCCTCGAGAGGCCCATGTTCCTTGTCATAGTAGTCGCCGCCATGAAAATCTTCATCGACTTTGATGGCGCGAATCTGGATCGAAGCTGAACCGATCTGATCGCCTGTTGCTACTGCCGAGGATCCAATGGTGCAGATAGCAGCCACGCGATCAGGATGCTGGATTGCCCACTCGAGCGAGCGCATTCCACCCAGAGATGGCCCGACCGAGAGAATGTATCTCTTAATTCCAAGCAAATCTGTGAGAGCTAATTCAGCTGCCACCATGTCTCGAATATTGACTGACGGAAACCTGGCGCCCCATCGCTTACCATCTGGCGCCAATGAGGACGGACCGGTGCTGCCTTGGCAGCCGCCAAACACATTGGGGCAGATGATGAAATATTTATCTGAATCCAAAGGAAGTCCCGGGCCGACAATAGACGGCCACCACCCTGGAACATCAGACCAGCCAGTCATCGCATGGTTAACGAGGATCGCATTATCGCGAGCTTCATTGAGAGTTCCCCATGTTTGATAAGCAATGGTGACGCTAGGAAGTATCTCTCCCGATTCAAGTTCGAGATCCCCGATGCTGAGAAATTGCCGATCCTCCGGTGCATGGCTCTCTAGCCAGGCACCGGTAACACAGTGATCAGATGTAGGAGTTCTCATATCGGTTTGGCTTTACCCTTATTTGCTCCGGGCTACTTGGCCGCAGCAAATCCACCTTCGATATCGGCCTTGATGTCGTCGATATTTTCTAGACCCACGGAGAGACGAATCAAACCGGGTGTCACGCCAGCAGTTAACTGCTCCTGCGCGTTGAGCTGTGAGTGAGTGGTCGAAGCCGGGTGAATAACGAGTGATCGCACATCTCCGATATTAGCGACATGGGAGTGCAAGACCAGACCTTCAACGAACTTCTTGCCCGCTTCAATTCCGCCCTTGATTTCGAAGGAGAGCACCGAGCCGCTGCCCTTAGGAGAATATTTCTGCGCCAAGGCATGCCATGGCGAGGAAGGAAGTGAGGCGTAGTTGACCTTCTCCACTTGTGGGTGGGCTTCCAGCCACTTAGCCAAGCTTTGCGCATTGGAAATATGGCGTTCAATGCGAAGCGAGAGCGTCTCAAGTCCCTGCGCCAAAAGCCAAGCGTTGAAGGGGCTGACTGCTGCGCCAGTATCGCGGAGCAATGTGAGGCGAATTTTGAAGATGTAGGACAAGTTCGCGCCAAAGGCCGAGCCAACTCCTAGAGCTTGTGCGTAGACCAAACCGTGATAGCTAGGGTCTGGCTCATTAAAGCCAGGGAATGTTGCGGGATATTTAGCGAAGTCGAAGTTTCCGGAGTCGACGATTGCACCGACCACTGCATTTCCATGGCCAGAGAGAAACTTCGTAGCTGAGTGAACGACTACATCAGCGCCGTGTTCGATCGGACGGATTAGGAATGGTGTTGCCACGGTGTTATCGACGATCAATGGCACGCCAACTTCGTGGGCAACTTTTGCCACCGCTGCGATATCCAAAATTTCGTTCTTTGGATTTGCAATAGTTTCGCCAAAGAAAGCTTTGGTGTTGGGGCGAACCGCCTTCTTCCACGATTCTGGATCACTGGGATCTTCAACAAAGGTGACGTCGATACCGAACTTCTTCAAGGTGTAATGGAAGAGGTTGTAGGTGCCGCCATAGAGACTTGGGCTAGAGACAATATGGTCACCCGCTTCTGCAACATTTTGAATTGCATATGTTGTCGCCGCAGAACCAGATGCAAGGAGCAGCGCCGCTACCCCGCCTTCGAGTGAAGCTATGCGTTGCTCAACTGCATCTTGGGTCGGATTCATCAAGCGGGTGTAGATATTGCCGAGTTCGGCTAAACCAAAGAGATCGGCGGCATGCTTGGTATCCCGGAATTGATAGGCCGTGGTTTGGTAGAGCGGAAGTGCCCGCGCACCTGTTGTTGGATCCGGAACTTGACCGGCGTGGACTTGTCGAGTTTCAAAAGCTGCTTTTGTTAGATCAAATGACATGAGTAACCTCCCAGAAAATAAGGGGGCCATAGAAAAATGCCGAAAGCCGAGGTGGAAACGGCAATTTCGTAGGACCCGCGCTTGCTGATTGCACTGTGCAATCAACCTGGTCTTCACCCGAAGCACCCCACCGCGGTGGAGGGTTGCCGTCCAGTAAGTCGGGGCTAAAACCTGGAACTCGTGACCGAGACAAATACTAAAGGATCATTCCTTTTCGCGCCAGCCTGATGTGATGGGCAAGCGGCGATCTTTTCCAAATGCTCGACTGGAGATCTTTGTTCCTGGTGGGTATTGGCGGCGCTTATATTCAGCAGCGTCGACCTTGCGAATGATTTGCATTGCCACTTCTTTATCAAAGCCAGCGGCGAGAACTCCGGCAAGCCCCAGATCCTCTTCGATATAAATATGCAGAATTTGATCAAGAAGTTGGTAATCCGGAAGTGAGTCAGAATCTTTTTGGCCGGGGTGCAATTCTGCACTCGGCTCTTTCTCAATAGAGGAGACCGGAATCGGTGGCAAGCCACCTTCGGAAATAGCGCGAGCATTGCGCCAGCGAGCTAGTGCCCAGACTTCGACTTTGAGAAGGTCTTTGATGGGCGCATATCCTCCGACTGCATCGCCGTAGAGTGTGGAGTAACCAACGGCCAATTCTGATTTATTGCCAGTAGCTAAAACTAGATGGCCCTCTTGGTTGGAAAGACCCATCAACGTTGTACCGCGAACTCGCGCCTGTACATTTTCTTCGGCGAGGCCGGTAAGTCCCAAATTGTCGAGAAAGCTTGCGACCATCGGCTCAATCGAAATTACGCGATAATTCAAGCCAATTGCCTGCGCCAATTCTTTGGCATCTGTCAGCGAGTGATCAGAGGAGTATCGACTGGGTAGACCAACGCCAAATACTCGATGCGCACCAATCGCATCGGCTGCGATCGCAGCAACCAGTGCTGAATCAATTCCACCGGATAGCCCCAATAGGACGCTAGGGAACTTATTCTTTTCGACATAGTCGCGCAGGCCATATACAAGTGCTAGCCAGGTTTGCTCGAGCTCGTCATATCGCCTGGCCACGCCAGGGGTAAGCAGTTTGTAAGCAGCGACTGACTCTTCAGAGATTACAAGGTCGGGTTGACTTGTGCCCTTCATCGCCGAAATATCGACCAACATGAGTCCGTCGTGGAATTGCGGCGCCCGAGCAAGTACCTCGCCTTGAGCATTAACAACAATGCTGTCGCCATCGAAAACTAAATCATCTTGCGCGCCGGTCATATTTACATAAACAAGGGGGGCTCCAATTTCACGGGCGCGAGTTTTGACAAGCGCCAATCGGAGATCATTTTTATTTCGCTCAAAGGGGCTGCCATTAGGGACTAATACCAAACCAGGATTGCGAGCAGCCAATTGCGCAACCGGACCTTCCGATCTCCAAATATCTTCGCAGATGGCAAATCCAATATCTACGCCATGAAAGCGAACGACCAATGACTTATTTCCTGGCACAAAATTTCGGAACTCATCAAAAACGCCGTAGTTGGGGAGATGGTGTTTGATGTAGGTGGCAACAACTTGCCCACGATGAATAAGTGCGATTGCGTTTTGAGGCTTGTGAGTTTCACTCTCCTCGAGGTAGCCAACGACAACCAAGATTTCGCCGAAGTGTGTAGCGGCCAATGTGGCAGCTAGCTCACCAACGGCTTGGCGGCTGGCGCTGCGAAAACTCGCTCGCAGAGCGAGATC
Organism: uncultured Actinomycetes bacterium; assembly: GCA_903919375.1. Lineage (GTDB taxonomy): Bacteria > Actinomycetota > Actinomycetes > Nanopelagicales > Nanopelagicaceae > AAA044-D11. The sequence goes on from CAIXHZ010000015.1 coordinate 51,081, forward strand.
CTCAACGGGGTAGCCAGTAATGGTCATCTCAGGAAAGAGTGCGATATGCACGCCTTGATCGGCGAGCTTTTCAACGCTGCTGAGGACAAGTGCTGTATTTGCGGTTAAATCGCCTACGGTCGTGTTGACCTGCGCAAGGGCAACCCGCATGGTGGTGAACTCTCGAGTGACCTCGCCGCTAGCCATATGACGAGCCTACGCTAAACTCAATCTCACCACTCACATGGACCAGGGACCCAATTGGGCCTTGAGTAGCCATGGTTAACGGGAAGAGGTTCTCTCATGAGCCGCATCAGTATTAGTGATCTCGCTGCCAAAAAGCGCACCGGCGAGAAATGGTCAATGCTCACCTGCTACGAGCAGATGACTGCCGGAATCTTCGATGAAGCAGGAATCCCAGTTCTACTTGTCGGCGATAGCGCCGGCAATAACTTTCTTGGGGAAGAGAACACCATCCCCGTAACGGTCGATGAATTGCTCATGCTCACCACAGCGGTTGTGAAATCCTCCGCCCGTGCGATGGTCGTGGCGGATTTCCCCTTCGGTTCCTACGAAGCCTCTCCCGAACAGGCGCTCGCCACTGGAATTAGATTCTTCAAAGAGGCAAAGGCTCACGCCATCAAATTGGAGGGTGGGGCGCGGGTCGTTCCACAAATTATGCGCCTGATTGAATCTGGAATTCCCGTCATGGGCCACCTGGGTCTGACCCCACAATCCGTCCATGCGCTGGGCGGATTTAAAGTACAAGGCCGTGGAGCTGATGGAGAACGCATCAAGCAAGATGCTCGAGCTCTCCAAGCTGCTGGCGTCTTTGCCATAGTCCTCGAACTTGTTCCTGAAACACTGGCCAAAGAAATTGCCGAAGAACTCACCATTCCGATTATCGGAATTGGCGCTGGTAAATACTGCGATGCGCAGGTAATCGTCTGGACCGACTTGATGGGGCTCACGGTTGGTGCGCCGAAGTTGGCTAAGGCTTACCGAAATCTTCGTACCGAAATGATCGCTGCCGCTAAAGAATGGTCGACTGATGTCGCCACTGGCGAATTTCCCGGGCCGGACCAAACATTTCATTAATCGCTACGCACTAAGATCCCTCCATGCTGAAGAAGTTTGCGGTCGACCTAACGCCTCTTAAGAAGTATCCAGACTTTCGATTTCTCTGGTCGGCGGGATTAATTAGCAATTTCGGATCGATGATCACCTATGTGGCGCTCCCCTTTCAGATCAAGCTGCTCACCGGCTCCTATCTTCAAGTAGGCGCAATTGGATTGGTGGAACTTGTGCCCTTGATCGTCTTCGGGCTCTACGGCGGAGTCCTTGCCGACAAAGTGGATCGCAAGAAAATGATTTGGACCACCGAGTTCTTCGCACTCTTTGTCTCGCTGACGCTATTCGCCAACTCCCGACTCCACCATCCACACATTATTTTGCTCTTTATTGTGGCCGGCACTTTTGCCGCCGTCGATGGCCTGCAACGACCTAGCCAGGATGCAATTTTGCCTCGATTAATTGAACATCATGATCAACCATCAGCAAGTTCGCTGATGAGTTTGCGCTGGCAGTTCGGTGCAATTACCGGGCCAGCTGTCGCAGGATTCTTACTCGCGACCCTAGGAATTGGCGCCGGCTATCTCTTCGATGTCGGTTCGTACATCATCTCAATCGCATTACTGGCCAAAGTTTCATCAGTGCCGCCAACCATTGAGAATGAACTTCCTGATTTCCAGAACCTCATAAATGGCATCAAATACGCGGTGACTCGCAAGGATTTATTGGGCACCTATGTCATCGACCTAGCAGCCATGTTCTTCGCCATGCCCAATGCACTCTTTCCCTTCTGGGCAGATCAACTCCACTCTCGCTGGGCCCTGGGGCTCTTCTACGCCGCCGGCACCATTGGTGCGATCGTCACGACGTTAACCAGCGGTTGGATGCGAACCTATCGATATCACGGACGCGCCATAATGCTAGCTGCGATCGGTTGGGGAATTGCGATCACACTTGCTGGTTCGACCCATTCGCTGGCATTTACATTAATATTTTTGGGATTGGCGGGCGCATCCGACCAAGTAAGCGCCCTCTGTCGGGGAATTTTATGGAATCAATCCATTCCCGACGAATATCGCGGTCGATTAGCCGGAATTCAACTCCTTTCGTACTCTGTCGGACCTCTTGGTGGGCAAATGCGCGCAGGATCTATGGCCGCATGGACAAATTTACGTACATCTGTGGTCAGCGGCGGCCTCTTATGCATCGGTTTTGTCTCACTTTTCTCGGCTGCACTCCCTGATTTTCGGAAATATGACAACCAAACCAACAAATTTGCCGTCGCACAGAAGAAAATTCGCGATCAAGAGGCAAATAATTCCCAAAATTGATCGCTCGGAAGATTTTTTCGTAAAAGTTTTCGAGCATTTAATTTTTTTTCGATATCAAATCGTCGGAAATACATAAAAAAATAAAAAAATAATGTTGCGACACGC
>CAIXHZ010000016.1 GCA_903919375.1 uncultured Actinomycetes bacterium
CACTCATCAATCAGTTGTTAACTCCTTTGGCGAAGGACCAATCGAAGAAGAGATTGCTGATCTACTCGAATGGATGAGCCTTTTCCACGCCGAATCTATTGTTGAACTCGATTACGGCGGCCTTGCCGATTTTCTCGAGAAGATCTTGATCGCTGAGGGTGAGGATGGGCTAGCTGCCGATACCTCAATTGAAGATATTCATCTCTCATTAGCTGGGCTATCCACGGGCGATGGCGCTGCTGCCGGCGTGGGCTATGAGCGTTTGGTCTCACGCTGGCGCAAAGTGGCAGCGATGGAGCAGAGTTCTTAAGGAAGATTTCTCTCCCCAAACTATTGGTATATATAGGACATATCGCCTAAAGTTCTCACATGAGTTCAGAACAAGAAAACTTACTGACTCCCTCTGAGGTAGCCCAACTCTTTCGCGTCGATCCTAAAACGGTCACCCGCTGGGCGAAGGCAGGGAAGCTCACCGCAATTAAGACTCTCGGTGGCCATCGCCGTTATAAGGAATCAGAAGTAAAAGCCCTACTCGGCACAAACGAAACGAAAGCGATTTAGCCATGACTGATTCACCCAAGACTCCGAAAGCATCAGGCACACCAGCCGACGATGCCAAAGCACGCATGCTTGCAGCTTTAGAAAAGAAGAAGCATGGAAATAGTGGCGCCGGCAGTGGTGGCCCATCATCTGGTTCGAAGGTAGCAGGACAAGCTGCTGCAAATGCTCCCAAGATGTTCCGTCGTAAATCTGGATCGGCTTGATTTAATCTATGGGCATTTCACATCTTCAATACTTCTTCCTCTTTGTAGCTACATTTGCATTGGTAGGTTTTCTCACTCCCATTGCGCGCAGAGTGGCGATTAGTCAGAAGGTCTACGACGTTCCCACAGCAGCACATAAGACTCATAAAGAACCAGTTCCATATTTAGGTGGCGTCGCCATCATCATCGGCGTTATGGTCATCGCATATGGCGCAGCTGCCATCAAGGGATTTACGGCACACAATATTTTGCTCGAAAGTTCCGTTTTAATTCCTGCACTTATTCTGGGAATCGTCGGATTGGTCGATGACATCCGCAATCTTCGTCCAGCACCGCGTTTTGTGATTCAAACTGCCGTGGGTGTATTTACTGCGTGGATTTTGGTAGCCAGTAATACCGTGGGCAATCCCACCGGTTCAAAGATCGTGGATTCGATCATTACCGTGGTCTGGGTTGTTGGCATCTGTAACTCCATTAACTTCTTCGATAATCTCGATGGTGGCGCTGCAGGCACTGTGGCGGTCACATCGATTGCGCTCTTTGTGCTTGCTTTCAATGGTGGCCAATATTTAATCGCGGCGCTCGCAGTAGTTACAGGCGGAGCGACAATTGGCTTCCTGCTCTGGAATAAGAGCCCAGCTCGTATTTATATGGGTGATGCCGGCGCGCTCTTCTTGGGTATTTTGATTGCTACTTTAACAATTCGGTTAAAGCCCAACGCCGAAACGCCATGGACATCACTTGCCACACCAGTGCTGCTTTTGGCTGTTCCTATTCTCGATACCAGCGTTGCCGTTATTTCACGTCTTCGCCGTGGAATTTCGCCCTTCCAAGGCGGTCATGATCACTTATCTCATCGCCTTATTCGTGGCGGATTAACTCGTCGCACAGCAGCGGTAACGCTTTGGTCGCTATCTGCCTTCTTTGCTGCATCTTCTGTTGCTATCCCGCTTACCAGCAAGAGCGTGGAGCAAGTAATTGTGGGCTTTGCTGCCCTGGTTTGGGCTGTGCTCTTTATCAAGTTCATTCAATCTGCGGATGCCTAAATGAGCAAGCGCGATCATTTGGAATTTGAGGTCTGGCTGCAGGAACGTCAGACCACATTCCTTCGCGCTGCTAAAGCTATCTGCTTCGATACTCAAAATGCTGAAGATGTTCTTCAAGAGGCGCTAGCCGATGTTTATCAAAAGTGGTCACGTATCAAGAACCACGAAAACCCAGAGGCCTATCTCATGCGAGTTATGGTTTCGCGTCATCGCGATATGCGTCGCAAATGGTTGCGTAAACAAGAGGAGAAAGAGACTTCTTGGGAGCTTGTTGAGAGCATTCGTGCAATTGGCGATAAATCCGATGAGATTGCTGAGAGGTTGCTCGTTCAATCTGCTTTGAAGTCACTCAGTGCAATCCAACGTGCTGTCCTTGTTCTCATTTACGAACATGGTCTACCCTTGCGAGAAGTTGCGGTGATTCTTGAAATTCCCTTGGGTACCGCTGCATCGCACCTAGCTCGAGCTAAGGCAGCCGTCGCAGCGCACCTCGAAGTAACTGGTGAATTGCAACGAACCAGCAAACGCGAAATAGCGCCGAAGCATAGTTTTAACGAAAACCCCGAATTAGAAATTATCGATGGAGTGGAGGTAGCCGAATGACACATCTTGATCCGCTCATTGCGCGCGAACTTCGCGAACTCGATCTTGGTCCATCAGCTTCTCGGGATCTCATGCCAATTATTGTGGCGAAAGTTCGCCGCCGTCGGATGCGACGAATTGCAACCATAGCTGCAGTCATTTTCGGACTCTTGATCATCTCCGGCGTTACTTATGGATTTGTGCAAAATGCACATAAGAGCGCAATTCAATCTGCGACTGGAAATACTGGAGCGATCGGTTCGCATGATTCATCTGCAGTTAATTCCAACTCCATCACTGGCTTGTTATCTGATTACCCATTGACGTGGGAGCAGAGTATTGGTGCCCTCGATGCCATCTCTAAGCCTGCTGGCATAGGCGATACCTTGGGTGGCTTGACCGCAGAGGGACTTAAAGTTTCCTGGACTCATTGCGCAAATGGTTCGCTCTGCCCAACCACATGGACCTTGAGCCTCAAGAACAACACGCAGGATTTGATCACAGCTACTCCGGCGCTCTCGCTCTTTACCGATCACAGCCCACTGGAAAGTTCCTCGCGACCCACAACGGTCACGCCAGGATCCACCACGCTGCTCGTCTTTACTTTCCCCGAGTTCAAAAGCGCTATCGCCGTCTCCTCAACGGCTACTTGGCAATGGAACTGGTATCTCACCCCTTCCACTTCAAAATAATGACCAAAACGACCATCTAAAACTGCATAAAAGCCTCTACCTTTTACGGTGAGGGTCGTTAGAAGGCTGCAATCAGGCGAGCCTTTGGCACATCAAGCCAGACGATCCCATAGGGAGAGAATCATGAAGAAGTCGTTAATCGCGCGAGGTACAGCCCTTGCTCTCATTCTCGGAGCACTCGTCACAGTGCTGCCATCTGCAAACGCGGCACTTCGCGTTCCTAAGGCAACTTGGCCAGCTTGTTCAGTTGCGCCCGGAACATATTGCGTTGACTCAGTCACCTTGACTGATGCTCGCGGCCACAAGATTCCACTTGTCTGGGTGCCAAATGGCCAGAGCGTCCCATCAGCACCAGTTAATGATGGTCCAGTGGCAGCTCCGCTCGCTAACGTTGATGGCAAAGGAATTGTTCGCGAAATTCGTTGGGATATCTCCCCATGGCGCGACACTCTTCTTAGCCCAACAGTTCAGTACATCAACGCCACCGCTTTGATTGGCAGTGCAAATATGCCAACTCAAGGTGCAAAGCAAGATGCTAAGACAGGAAAGTGGGATACGACTGAAACTCAAGATAGTTGGTCGCAACAGTGGGGATGTTGGGATAATGCCAAGCAGCAGTCCTATCAAGGTATCAAGTCCGATTGCGTCAAGGGCGCAGTTCTTGTTGTCGATCAAGGCGAAGTAAAGAACGTTTGGTATATGCCTCAGGCACAAGATGCTGTAAATACCATCAACTATCAAAAGGGTGGCACATATGTTGATGTTGCCGAACTAGCTAAGAAGCACCTCCAGCCAGTTCAGGGCTCAACTTATGATGCAAAGACAAATACTTTTGCAAAGACTCAGCCACTTATGGTCCCTACCTGGGTTCGTAATAATGCTGATGCCAACAACTGGCAGATAATTGGTGACGATGCTGGCGCAGTAATCACAACAGATTCTTCAACAGTTGCACCAGATACTTCATCTGCCGCCGCTCCTGCAGCAGTTGCAGGACGCGCACTTGGTGGCCGCTGGACATCGCCAAATTGGAACACACTTGGGCTTAATTCGCTTGGGTACGACGGTCTCTATGTCGATGCTAAGGCAGCCAACGAATTTGTTAACCACGTCTTTGTAGATGTTAACCCTGTACTTACAGATGGAAATAACAAAGATAATCTTGCGGCACAGACCGGCAACAAGATCTACGCGGCTAACCTCGACCCAGATGTCACTATCTCAGTCAAGCTTCGCACCGGTGATATTAAGACTGGCGTCACCATTGCAGTAGGTGTTGATACTGAAGTTCAGCAAGCTACTGATCAATATGGCTCTGAACTCACAGTTACCGGTAACCCAGTATCTGTCCCCATCGCAAAGAGTGCCAATGATTGCAAGGGCGAGGCTGGCGTTGCAGTTGCAAACGTTCGTCAGTTCCAGACTCTCATTGTTGTTCAAAATGACACTTCAGGATTTGGTGTTGATGGCACCTCCGGAAATATGTATGTCGGATCAAACGGTGTCTGCGGACTAAGCACTCCTACATGGAATCCTGATGACAAGACCTTTACCTGGCAGACAGCTGCTCCACACTTCGCTTCAGATGGAACTACACAGAATACTGGCTTCTACAAGGCAGTCATTCCGTTTGCGGATGCAGCACTTCTCTGGGGACTTTCGAATCCAGCAGATGCCGCAACAGCTCTCACCGTTTCTGTGAAGACAGAAGCAGGTGGCTCATCTGCAGCGATCGCAGTTGTCTCTGCTAAGGCAGGCAACATCGTGATCGATGTTTCAGGATTTGGATATTCCAAGCCCAAGCTCATGATCGGAATCAAGAAGGGCTACAAGCCTTCAAAGAAGTCGATTTCATCCCTTCCACAGGCAAAGACAACTGTGACGTGTGTACTTGGTAAGACCACCAAGAAGATCACTGCACCGAAGCCAGTCTGCCCAGCGGGATACAAGAAGCTGATCTAGTTTTAACTAGATAGGTACCACTTAGAAGTACAAAGAAGTAACTCCCCTGTTCATTGAGAGCAGGGGAGTCTTTTTAGGGAGAGTTTATGAAGCGTCTGATTAGTGCATTTATCGCAGCAAGCACTTTCATCGGTTTAGCAACCGCTCTTTCTCCGGCGCATGCCGATATCGCTCAAATCGGAGACCCTGGTAGAACGTGGGCGATTCCGAATGATGCGTTACAAGGTCAACAGATCCAGGAATTCCTTGATACTCAACCGGGTGAACAACCGTCATATTTATTCCGTGATGACGCGAAACAGGCGGCTACTGGAGACTTGCGAGACTATCTCGAAGATCCCACCTGTCCGAGTGCCACTGATGCAAAATGCCTGGGGCATCCAATGCACTATCAAGCAGTTCTTCCCAACTGCAC
>CAIXHZ010000017.1 GCA_903919375.1 uncultured Actinomycetes bacterium
CAGCGCTTTTCGTCCACGTCAGTCGCCGAGATCAACGACTGCGAACTGGTTTTCTTTGCGCTTCCGCACGGTGAATCTGGCAAATTGATCTCTCAGATCGCACCTCACATTAAAGTGGTCGACCTGGGGGCGGATTATCGACTCACGTCGGAAAGTCAGTGGAAGAAGTATTACGGCGGGGAGTACGCCGGAAATTGGAAGTATGGCCTGCCTGAAATTACTTCCATCCAGGAGATTTCCACGTCGGATCGGATTGCAAATCCTGGTTGCTATGCGACTGCTATCGCGCTTTCTGCGGCACCGGCAATTTCTGCTGGCCTGATTGATTCCACCGATATCGTCGTCGTGGCCGCCTCCGGAACTACTGGCGCCGGACGAAGTGCGAAAGGCAATTTGCTCGGAAGTGAAGTAATGAATTCGCTCTCGTCCTACAAGTTCGGGGGAGTGCATCAGCACATACCAGAGATCGAACAAGTTCTCTCTTCTATCAACGGGAAAGAGACCAAGATTTCGTTCACACCGATATTGGCACCCATGCCGCGTGGGATTCTGGCAACAACTACCGCGAAGTTAGTAAAAGCGGCCACGCTCGATCAGATGCGAACTCTCTATACCGAATACTTCACCTCGCCCTTCGTCCATATCTTGCCCGAAGGTCAAATGCCACAGACATCTTCCGTCCTAGGTACCAACAACGTTCATATGCAGATTGCGATTGATGCGCATACTGATCGGTTGGTAGTTTCAACGGCGATCGATAATCTGGGAAAAGGCGCTGCTGCCCAAGCTATTCAAAATGCGAATGTGATGGCTGGCCTAGATCAAAGCGAAGGCCTGACTCAGATGGGAGTGCGCTAATGGAGAGTACCTTGCCGTTGGGTTTTCGTGGTGCTGGTGTATCAGCTGGTATTAAGAGTTCGGGAGCGAAAGATTTAGCGCTGATAGTCAATGACGGCCCCACTCGTTTCGCTTCTGCTGTCTTCACCTCAAACAAAATTGTCGCGGCGCCGGTAATGTGGAGTAAACAAGTTCTGGCGGACAGCGAAGTCTCCGCTGTCATTCTCAATAGTGGCGGAGCCAATGCCTGTACTGGGCCAGAAGGCTTCGCTGACACACACAAGACAGCTGAAGTTGTCGCCCACACTCTAGGCATTTCAGCGGGTGATGTTGTGGTTTGCTCTACTGGATTAATCGGTTCGCGCCTGCCCATGGATCACTTGCTTGCGGGAGCAATTAAAGCTGCGGGGTCGCTAACTCGAGGTGCGGGAGCTGATACCGCTGCGGCAATCATGACTACTGATTCGCACGCCAAATATTTTTCGGTAACCGTCAACGGCGTCTCCATTTACGGTATGGCGAAAGGTGCAGGTATGTTGGCGCCATCTCTCGCCACCATGTTGAGCGTGATTGCCATCGACGCGGTTGTCAATCCAGAAATCGGTGATCGGATCTTCAAGAAAGTTGTTGATCGCACCTTTAATCGCATTGATTCTGATGGCTGTACATCTACTAATGACACGGTTCTCTTTATGTCATCGGGTGCATCTGGAATTGAATTGACGGAGAAAGAATTAGAGCACATGTTGATGGAATGCTGTGGCTATCTAGCCATGGAACTTATTGGCGATGCTGAGGGCCATTCCAAGATTGTTACGATTGTGACTAAGAATGCGCATTCCGAATCTGATGCAATCGAAATTGGTCGATCGTGTGCACGTAACAATTTGTTGAAGTGCGCCATCCACGGTGAAGATCCGAACTGGGGGAGAGTGCTAGCCGCGATCGGAACGACTTCTGCGCAATTCGATCCCTACACAATCGATGTCTCTTTGAATGGCGTCATGGTCTGTCGCAATAGCGCACCCGGAGATGACCGAGCTCTCGTGAATATGAAAGATAAAGAAGTGGAAATTCTGATCAACTTAAAGGCAGGTAACGCTTCGGCAACGATTTGGACCAATGATTTGACTGCTGAATATGTCCATGAGAATTCGAGTTATTCGTCATGATCGTCATGAAATACGGGGGCCATGCCCTTCCAAGTGGTGGCGCGATAGATCCAGTCTTAGAGTTGATCGCGGAGCAACATCTCTCCGGTCAGAGCATTGTTCTTACCCACGGCGGAGGACCGCAGATCAATGAAGCGCTCACTAAGGTGGGCATTGCTAAAGAGATGATCGGAGGTTATCGAAAGACGACGCCCGAAGTCTTTGAGATTGTTCAAGAAGTACTTTCCGGAAAAGTTCTACGCACGATTGTTAATCAACTCATTTCATTTGGGGTTGATGCAGTGGGGTTATCTGCGGCCGATGGCAACCTGACTCGAGCAGTTCGTATGCAAGTCGATATCGCTGGAAAATCCACGGATATTGGATTGGTCGGAGATATCCAATCTGCTGATGCCACCATCCTTAACCTCTTGCTTGAAGCCAGAAAGTTGCCGGTGATCTCCCCGATTGGAGTCTCAGCTTCCGGCCAGGGACTTAATCTCAATGCCGATCTCGTCGCTGGCGCTGTTGGTGGAGCGCTAGGTGCGCAGTGTGTCTTTTTCATGACAGATGTTGCGGGCATCTATCGCAATTGGCCAGATCAAAATTCTCTGATTTCGGAAATATCTGCGGAAGAATTGGCGAGCATCGCCCCCTTGTTCGCAGAGGGAATGGTTCCGAAAGTGAAAGCAGCACTGGCGGCGCTTTCACATGGGGCAGCCTCTGTTCGAATTTTCGATGGTCGTAACGTAGATAATCTACGAGCAGCTTTTGCAGGCATTGGTGGAACGTTGGTGTCGAAATGACTCACAGCCTGAAAGACCGCTGGGAACGCTCACTACAAAATAACTATGGAACTCCATCCATAGTGCTGCATCGCGGAAGTGGAGCAGAAGTTTGGGACGCCGATGGCATGCGCTACCTCGATCTATTGGGTGGTATTGCAACAAACCTGTTAGGGCATGGCAATTCCGAGATATCCTCTGCCATCGCACAACAAGCAAGCAAGCTCAGCCATGTCTCTAATTTTTATATGCACGAACCGGTCATTGCCCTTGCTGAAAAATTACAATCCTTTACAGGCGATCACACCGCCAGAACCTTCTTCTGCAACTCAGGTGCTGAGGCGAACGAGGCAGCTCTCAAACTCTCTCGATTAACAGGTCGCACCAAAATCCTTGCCACCGATGGCGCATTTCATGGCCGCACCATGGGCGCACTCTCGCTCACCGGTCAACCAAGCAAACGAGATGCATTCAAGCCACTCATTAAAGGAATCAAGCACGTGCCCTTTGGAGATATCGGTGCTGCTCGAAAAGCGATTTCTAAAAAGGTGGCGATGTTTATTGTCGAACCGATTCAAGGCGAAAACGGTGTCGTCGTGCCGCCCACAGGCTATTTGTCGGAACTTCGAGCACTCACGTCAGAGTCAGGAGTTCTTCTTGCATTTGATTGCGTCCAAACCGGCATGGGTCGCACTGGGCAATGGTTTGGCTATGAGAGTTCTGGGATTGTTCCGGACATCATCACCCTAGCCAAGGGGCTAGGTGCGGGTTTGCCGCTCGGTGCAACAATCGCCTTGGGTTTGGCCTCGCAACTTTTCACGCCTGGCTCCCACGGTTCGACTTTTGGGGGCAACCCGATTGCCTGCGCTGCAGCAAACGCACAGATCGCCATCATTGAAAGAGAGGGTCTACTAGCAAGCAATCGAGCAAAGGGCGCTCTTCTTAAGGAGAATATCTCACAGATTGAGGGTGTGGATCTCATTCGGGGCGAAGGTTTGCTTCTAGGTATCGTTCTTAAGCAACCTATTGCAAAGCATGTTCAGGTGCGATTGCTGACGCAAGGTTTTCTTACCAATGCTACTTCCGAGACCGTTCTGCGAATTGCTCCGGCCTTCACAATTTCCGAAACCCAACTCACTGAATTTATCTCAGCCCTTACAAAGGAACTTCGCCATGGTTAAAGCCGTACAACTTTCATCAGCTGCGAGAAGAGCCTTAGTCACCACCTTGCTCGAGGAAGGTGGCATTAACTCGCAAGCCGATCTCGTAGAGCGACTGCGCCTTGAGGGCGTGAGCGTTACTCAAGCGACCGCATCTCGTGACCTCGATGAGATCGGCGCAGTTCGTGGGCGTCACGGTTATCACTTGGATGCAGCATCTTCTAAACCTCCCACGATCCAGCGGGGGAGTGATCTGATTTTAAGTGTGGAATCCAGCGGCAATTTAGCGGTGGTGCGAACGCCGCCAGGTGGCGCGCAATTGCTCGCCTCAGCTCTTGATCATGCCGCCAAATCAGGGGATCTCCACTCCGTCATTGGAACAATTGCCGGCGATGACACCGTTTTGGTTGTTGCCAGAAGCGCAACAGGTGGTGCGGGACTTGCGAAAGAATTAGCCACCTTTTCCACTCGCAAGAAAGTAAAATAGCCGTTCTGTAGAGCCGACTTTCGGTTCACCAGTTATTGAGATTGAGGAAAAGTTATGGCTTTATGGGGCGGACGCTTTTCACAAGGACCGAGCGAGTCGGTTGCTGCCCTCTCCCGGTCAGTTCATTTTGACTGGTGCTTGGCGCCCTACGATATTCGGGTCAATATTGCCCATCTTCACGGCCTCATGGGCAGTGGGGTTATCTCTGCAAGTGATGGGGCCGCGATCGAGAAGTCGCTTCGAGAGTTAGCTCGCGAAGTCGCAGCTGGAACCTTCACTTTTACTGATGGCGATGAAGATGTTCATAGCGCCATTGAGCGTGGTCTGACCTCGAAATTGGGAGCTCTGGGCGGAGCGATTCGCGCTGGCCGTTCTCGTAATGATCTAGTCGTTACAGATTTCAAGTTATACATCATTGATAATTTGCTAGCAGTCGCCGCTTCGCTCACAGATCTCATTACCGCCATTAATAGCCAAGCAGGCAAGCACCTGACATCTATCGCACCTGGATTTACTCATCTCCAACACGCTCAGCCCATTCTCTTTGGCCATGAACTAGCAAAGCATTCTCATGGTCTGCTGCGTGATGTTGATCGAATCTCAGATTGGCTTGAACGCAACTCCTTCTCGCCACTGGGTTCAGGAGCGCTGGCTGGTTCTGCGCTTCAACCTACACCAGAGAAATCAGCCGAGGAGCTCGGGTTCATCGGCGTTTTGGGAAATAGCATCGACGCAACGAGCGATCGAGATTTCGCTGCTGAGGCGCTCTTTATCTTTGCCATGATAGGAATCCATCTTTCGCGCTTGGGGG
>CAIXHZ010000018.1 GCA_903919375.1 uncultured Actinomycetes bacterium
CGGTCTTGTTTTACATATTTAAATGCGACGCTATCGGCTGGATCTTGTGAATCGGCACCTTTAATAATCACAAAACGAATTCCCGCAGAATGCATCTTGAGGAAATCAATTGGTTTGTTAAATGGATGTTGCCATTTGCTGATGTCAATGCCGGCGATTTTGTTGCCTGGACCCAATGCATCGAGCTGCGGGGGAGTATCCGCTAATGCAGTATTGGAAATCAGTGCGGAGATTGCGAGAAAGAGAAGAGCAAACCGTTTCATACCTCGATGATGTCGAGGCGATTGCCAGTTACTTCTTCGATACATGCCTTTAATTCTTCCGTATGACGAGGGTTTCGTTGGCTCGTGAAGTCGTGTTCACCGCCGAGTTTTTTACTGTCTGCAAAGTTAAGAGTGAGTGAACTCTCATCGAGGGCAGCTAACCGGGCATCAAAGAAGGCAAGCCAGGCAATCCGGTTGCGTTCTAGTAGGAGATCGAGGACCTGATTCCATTGGGTTTTAAGCCCCTCGAGGTCATAAGTCGCTGCCATAGTCCAACTATAGGATGCCGCTACTGCTGGGATGTAATAGATTAGCCCCATTCCGCAAGACCTCTATTTTGTTCATTCACGTCATAAGGAGATCTCATGAGCGATCAAGCACAGTGCCCGTACACCGGCGCAAAGGCAGCCCCCGAAGGAACTTTCAATCGCGATTGGTGGCCGAACCAACTAGATCTCAAGCCGCTTCGCGCCAACAACGAGCTCTCTGATCCTATGGATCCAGATTTCGATTACGCCAAAGAGTTCGCCAAGCTTGATCTCAAGGCCGTTAAGAAAGATTTAGAAAAATTAATGACTGACTCGCAAGAGTGGTGGCCAGCAGATTACGGCCACTACGGCCCATTCTTTATTCGCATGGCTTGGCACAGTGCCGGCACCTACCGTACCTATGATGGTCGTGGCGGTGCGGGCGATGGGCTGCAACGCTTTGCGCCACTCAACTCCTGGCCAGATAACGTTAATCTCGATAAAGCGCGCAGATTGCTCTGGCCGATCAAGCAGAAATATGGCAAATCACTTTCGTGGGCTGACCTCATGATCTTGGCAGGAAATGTTGCGCTAGAAGATATGGGATTAAAGACCTTTGGCTTTGGTGGCGGACGCGCCGATGTCTGGGAACCAGATACCACCTATTGGGGTAAAGAAGCCGAATGGTTAGCTGATGAACGCTATACCGGCGAACGCGATCTCGATAATCCACTTGCAGCAGTTCAAATGGGACTTATCTATGTAAATCCAGAAGGTCCTAACGGTAATCCTGACCCACTTCTCTCGGCTCGCGATATTCGCGAAACTTTTGCGCGCATGGCTATGAACGATGAAGAGACCGTGGCGCTGATTGCTGGCGGTCACACCTTCGGCAAGACTCATGGCGCAGCAGATCCATCAAAGTATGTGGGCGCAGAACCTGAAGGCGCACCTCTCGAGCAGATGGGCCTTGGCTGGAAGAACTCGTTCGGTAAGGGCAATGGCGCGGAGACCATCTCTTCTGGACTTGAAGGCGCATGGAATGCAACTCCTACCAAATGGGACAACATGTATTTCAAAACTCTCTTCGCCTACGAATGGGAACAAACGAAGTCACCAGCAGGTGCAACTCAATGGATTCCTAAGGATGGCGCAGCTGCGAACACAGTTCCCGATGCTCATATTCCCGGAAAGACCCATGCACCAGTTATGTTGACTAGCGACTTGGCGCTTCGCGTGGATCCAGCCTATGAAAAGATCTCTCGTGATTTCTTGGCTAATCCCGATAAGTTAGCCGATGCATTTGCTCGCGCCTGGTTTAAATTAACCCACCGCGATATGGGTCCCATCACTCGCTATGTAGGTAGTGAAGTGCCATCCGAGGTTCTTATTTGGCAAGATCCAGTTCCAGCCGCAAAGGGCGGAACTATTGGCGCGAAGAAGATTGCCCAGTTAAAGAAGGAGATCCTGGCATCCGGCCTCTCCATCTCCCAACTAGTAACAACTGCTTGGGCATCTGCTTCAACATATCGCGATACCGATAAGCGTGGTGGTGCAAATGGTGCACGAATTTCACTCGCACCGCAGCGCACTTGGGAGGCAAATAACCCTGCCGCCCTTGAAGTCGTACTCAAGACTTTGGAAGCGATTAAGAAAGATTTCAATAAGAAGTCCAAAAAGAAGGTCTCACTTGCAGATCTCATCGTTCTGGCTGGCTCAGCAGCGATTGAAGTTGGCGCCAAAGCAGCTGGCGTGAAGGTAGAAGTACCTTTTGCACCAGGCCGTACTGATGCATCGCAAGATCAGACTGATGTCGAGTCCTTTAAGGTGCTCGAGCCAGTCGCCGATGGTTTCCGTAACTTCAGCAAGAAGAACCTGCCAGTAACGGCTGAGTTCTTGCTCGTGGATAAAGCGGCGCTCTTGGGGCTCACTGCGCCAGAGATGACTGTTCTCGTCGGTGGTCTTCGCGCACTTGGTGCAAACTACGATGGTTCTGATCTTGGCGTTCTTACCAAGAAGCCTGAAACGCTGACCAATGATTTCTTTATCAACATCCTCGATATCGGAACTTCTTGGGTAGCAACAGCGCCGGATGCCACCACCTTTGAAGGCCGCGATGTGAAGAGCGGAGTCATTAAGTGGAAGGCCTCTCGGGCTGATCTCGCCTTCGGCTCTAACTCAGAACTGCGCGCCCTCTCTGAGGTCTACGCCAGCTCTGATGCCAAGCACAAGTTCGTCAAGGACTTTGTAAAGGCTTGGAACAAAGTGATGAACGCCGATCGTTTTGATTTAAATTAAAACTCAACACAAAAGCCCCTTACTCGGTGGAGTAGGGGGCTTTTGCTTCTTCTTATTGCGTGAGGCGGGTCGGACTTGAACCGACGACGACCGGATTATGAGTCCGGGGCTCTAACCAACTGAGCTACCGCCCCTTATTTGCCACACAATTCTGACCAATTGCGTGGATCCACGAGGGCAAGTGCTCAGATTACCATTCCGAGATATATATAACGGCGCCGCAGATCAGCACTAAAAGACTACTTGCAGCCATGGCAGCGCCGTAATTCTCCGCCCCGGGTCTAGAGATCAGTTGAAAGAGGGCAATGGGCAGTGTTGCTTGATCGCCGTAAGCGAGAAAGTCGGTAGCTCCAAAATCGCCGATCGATGTAATAGCTGCGTATCCGGCCGCAATGGCCAGAGCTGGCTTAATGAGAGGGAGTTGGACTTTCCACCAGATCATCTCTTCATCTGCGCGATCAATCTCAGCGCTCTCAATTAATTCTGAATTGATCGTCACAAGAGCGGGAAGCACGAAGCGAATGACCATGGGGATGATTAGGAGTATTTGCGCGATCGGAAGAATCAGCCAACTCGATCGAAGCGGGAAGAAGCCATCGGTAAAGGTAATGAGAAACCCAAATCCGACGATGACGCTGGAGATCCCCAAGGGAAGTTGAAAGAAGATATCTACCTTAGGAGTGCGCACGAGTAAGTAACTGACAAGTGTTCCCAGCCCCATGGCGAAGAGAATGACGATAATCGCATTTCGGATCGAGTTCTCTGTGCTCTGAAGTACGGTTATATTTAATAACGATGCTGTGTGGGATGAAGTGAGTAGTGAAAAATTGTGAAGCCCCCATCCTTGAATGGAGTGAAAAGCTTTAAGAAAGAGCGCTCCCATCGGAATTCCAGTCAGCACGAGGCAAATTACTCCGGCAGTTATGGAAACGGGTAAATCCTTGGAAGAAATCCGCGTGGTGTGGCGGATCGATCCATGAGAAGTGAGATTGCGTCTCATGATTGCTTGCGAGGTAATGAGAATGCCAACGGTGAGCGCGACCTGCAGGAGCACCAGGGCGGAACTGCGCGAGAGGTCCAGGTTCTCGACTGCTGACCGATAAATCTCACTCTCCAGAGTTCGATTGTGAACGCTGCCTAGAGTCATGACAATTCCAAAGTTGGAGATGCAGTAGAGGGTGGTAAGAAGAAAAGCAGAAGCAAGTGATGGTCGCAATTGGGGAAGAGAGATCGACCAGATGTGGCGCAGTCGGCTTGCACCATCTAATTCGGCCGCTTCATCACAGTCACGATCAAGCACCTGCCAATGCGTACCAATCATGCGCGTGGCTAGCGCGTAATTCATGAAAATATTGCCCATGAGAATATAGAGAGCACCGCTTGCGCCGGGAATGAGAGCTCGTATCGCAATTGCAACCACGATGCTGGGAAGAACAAATGAGGTGGCTATCAGGGCACGCAGGTGCTTAACCCCAGCAAAGTTCTTTTTATAGAAGAGATAAGCAGTAGGAATTCCGAGGAAGACACTCGCAGATGCAGAGAGAAGTGACTGCCATAAGGTGAACCAGAGGATCGTTAAAGTCTTCGTAGTTGCGACTTCGTGCCATGCATTTGAGGTAAGTCCTTGAATCAATACTCGAGCAAGTGGGAGAAGGAAGAAGAGAGTAAGAAAGAGCGCAGGCGGAAACCAGAGAAGCCTCTGCCCACTCGATCTCTTCATCACTTAATTGACTACCTATTAATTAAAGATCGCAGACCACGTTGCTAGCCACGCTTTTCGACCAGTGGCGAAATCAATGGAATCACCATAGGTGCGCGTAGGAAGATTGACATGCGCCTTCCAGGATGCGGGAATGGCAACGTTTTGATCAATCGGATACATGTACATACTCTCCGGAAAAGTTGCTTGGAATGCTGGTGAGAGCAGATAAGAAATGAGAGCCTTTGCGCCATCGGGATTCTTCGCTCCTTTAAGAACGCCAGCGAATTCAGTCTGCTTAAAGCAACCATCGAGAATCGATGCAGTCTGTGTTTGACCATTGTCGCGCACTTCGTCAGCGGGGGAGGTGGCGTAGCTCAGAACAATCGGATACTTGCCTTTACCGGCAGATCCCGAGAAATCAGTGTTGTAGGCAAGATCCCATCCGGAATCTACCTTGACGCCATTTGCCTTAAGTGATTTCCAATAACCCGAATAGTTGCTGCCAAATTTATCTACTGTTGTTGCTAAGAAGGAGAGGCCGGTCGATGAGAGATTGGGATCTTCAACAACGGTGAGTCCTTGATATTTCTTATCCGTCAATTGGTTGATGCTGGTAGGCGCCGGCACTTTATGGCTGGCAAACCAATTCTTGTCATAGTTAAAACAAACATTCCCAAAGTCGGTGGGGGTTAGTGCCCCATCGATAACGCCATTCTTACTAGCCACGCCAGCAAAAGTATTGTCTATCCCAAAGACCGCATCTCCGATAGGGGAACCTTTGGTGAGAATTAAACGATTGGTGAGCGATCCAGCATCGCCGGCTTTGATTACGTGAAGGGTAAATCCACTCTCATGATTGAAAGTTGCAATCTGCTCTTTGCTCATAACGAAGGAGTCATGGGTGATTAAGGTGACCTGGCCACTCTTCTTGCTTCCCGTAAAGTAAATTGCAGCAAAACTGAGGAGCATCATCACGACGATGATCGATACAACCAAGGGTTTACGATTTCTATTCATTCCAGTCTCCCTTTCGAAGAGACGGGTAAGAGTCTGTCTCCCTGCGCTGGCATTACCCAGATCAAGTTCGACGGTCGAAGAGTGCTTACTCTTCCTCTCAGCCCGGTCTAACCGAACTCCCGTGGCTTATAAGGCTACCGCAGTACTTCCAGTAGAGTGCTGACTATGAAGCGAATTGGGCTGGCACTTCTCTTAACCACCCTGGGAGTGAGCGCTATTTCGCTCAACCCAGCCAGTGCGGCACCGAATTACGCCTTTCCAATACAGGGATGCGCAGTGACTTATGCCCATTCGCATCACAATTACCCTGCCACAGATATCTTGGCGAAGAAAGGGTGCCTCTTTGTCGCGCCCACAAACGGCATCATCGATGAGGTCAATCGAGTCGATAAGTTCTCATGGAAAACTGATCTAGGCGCCGATCGCGGCGGACTCTCGCTCTCCATGATTGGCGATGACGGGGTGCGCTATTACGGCTCACATCTTTCGGCTATTGAAGCCAAGATTGTGCCGGGTTATCGCGTTGCAGTCGGTGAATTGATGGCGCATACGGGGGATAGCGGGGACGCTAAAGGAACAGCGCCCCACTTGCACTTTGGAATTTCTTGGCCA
>CAIXHZ010000019.1 GCA_903919375.1 uncultured Actinomycetes bacterium
ACTATGCCCGCGAGCTCTATGGCGCTCTGCGCGCAGCCGATGCCCAAGGTCTTAAGCGAGTCGTGGTGATTTCACCGCAAGGTGTCGGCCTCGCTGAAGCCATTCGTGATCGCTTAAAGCGCGCTGCTCACTCTTGACCATCAATGACTACTTTGAGAAATGTAGGACCAAAGATTTAGTCACTTCTTAAAGGCAAGAGTTTAAACTTTTTCCATGATGCAAAAGTGGCGCCAAATTCACCCGGGTGGAAGACGTTCAATTGTCGGGTCTGTAGCATTCGTCATCCTTTACGCCTTGGTAGTTGCTCTCCTATCTCAATCAGCCGATACTTCGGCTGCCGACAAAGTCGATAACGCCCTTGCTTCAAAGATGACTCAAAAGCGATATGACGTCTACACCCAAATCACATCGGTGAACGCATTAACCGGCGAGGCAACGGCTCGCATCGAACCGTGGCCACTCGACGACACATTGGGATATCGCTATCGCAGTGGTTGGATGCCGTTGGTGGATGTAAATCTTCATGTGGATT
The DNA here is from genome assembly GCA_903919375.1 of uncultured Actinomycetes bacterium. Classification (GTDB taxonomy): domain Bacteria; phylum Actinomycetota; class Actinomycetes; order Nanopelagicales; family Nanopelagicaceae; genus AAA044-D11. The sequence goes on from CAIXHZ010000019.1 coordinate 533, forward strand.
CCATTCAGAGCGCTGATAATTCAAATTCTAATGTCTACACCTTTAAGAACAATGTGCCGACAGGTGGAGTAAATGCCACGATCGATGAAAGTTCGAATTCTACGTCGGCAGATATTTCACATTATCCATTCGATAAATATAAGTTTGAAGTTCCCATGTCGGCAGAGTACATCGATGCCAAAAAGAGCGTGCAGAACCTGCCAATTCTTCCGCTGGATTACACGCGCTCCATCGATACTTTTCAAATTTCTATGAAGCACGTCCTGTGGACCAAATCGAACGAAATAGTGAGCGCTTTGAATCCAAAATCAATTTCTGATGCCGTTGGTGAGTACAACAACGGTCTTACGTCTTCGGTCTTCACGGCAGAGCGATCCGCTTCAACCAAACTCTTAACCATAATCATTCTTTTCCTTATGTTTACTGCTCTGGGTTCGGTAGCGGTCATGAGTTATCTCATCGCGTCTCATAAGCGCCCGCCTTCCCTTATCGCCCTCACCTGGGCTGCTGCGCTGACTTTCTCACTGATTGGATTGCGAAGCCTCTTTCCGGGGAGCCCACCAATTGGCATCATCATCGATAAGGTCTTCTATTTCCCATCGCTCTTGGCGACGCTGCTCTGTTCTCTACTTATTTTGGTGGAATGGTCATATCGGGAAGACTTCAAGATCTAGACTTTCGCCATGAGCCAATCCGAGACCGCAGACGAATCAAAGCGCCATGTGCAACGTAAACCTGATCGCGAGGTTATGGACAAGGCGGAGATCTATTCGATCTTGGACTCCACCAATATTGCCCACATTGGCTTCGTCGATCCCGATACCCACGAAGCTGTCGTTATTCCTATGGGATATGCGCGTCATGACAACACCCTTCTGATTCACGGCTCCACCGGTGGCCGGATGTTGATGGCACTTAAATCAGGCATTCAGATCTGCTCAACAGTCACCCTTCTCGATGGCATCGTTATTGCACGTAGCGCTTTCCACTCATCGATGAACTATCGCTCAGTGATGGCCTTTGGCGTTCCGAGAGTTCTTGAAGGCGATGAGAAATTAGATGGCCTGCGCGATATCACCAATGGACTTGTCCCAGGCTTTTGGGAGCACGCTCGCCCTATGACCGCAAAGGAAGCGGCGCAGACAATGGTCTTAGCGCTCGAACTCGATCAGGTCAGTGGCAAGAAGCGAACTGGTGGCGTCAATGACGACGAAGAAGATTTGGCGCTTCCTATTTGGGCAGGGGTTCTCCCTGTCCGCACCGTTGTCGATGCACCCATCGTTGACCCAGCAGCGGCGCATATTGCGACCCCGGATTATGCGGTAAACCTCACGCATAAGCCTTAACTCAACGGCGTTATAGTCCACTCCAAACCCGGCGCTCGCACAGGGTTACTTTTTAGGGTTAGTCCCGCGAGCGGCTCACTAAATCTCGGTCACTGTGTATTTTTGGGGCTCGCCTTTTTTCCAGGTGACTGTGAAGTTCTTATCCGCCCTTACGTTGCTGACACTATGGGGACGGAAAATGACGTAGTTAGTTCCATTTGTGTTGCGAGAACTTGGGTATTTGATACCCACTGCTCCGTTTGTGAAGAGTTCGGCGGCAAGCTTTTGAGACTCCACATAACTCTCCAGAACTAAGAATTTTTGGTGGCTCTTTCGACTTAAAATATGTAACTCTCCAGCGATATCGGCCAAGAAATCCTTGTAGTTCACGGTTCTTGTTCCTTCGTCGCCAATTTCTTGATATTCAATTTCTTTGTGATGAAGTACTTCTGATATCGCTGTCTTAAATGTGTCCGAGCAATACCAAGCACCACGTTGAGGTGAGTTAAATCGACCCCCCAGAGGTGATGCATAGGTGAAGGCTGCATTGATGACCCTGAAGTGATTGATACCAAAAACAAGTTCATCTGAACCTATACCCATCGATAGGTTTTCCTCAGCGCGTAATCGTTGATTAGTAATGGATTCGAGTTCATAGAGAAGCCCAATCTCTTCATCAGAGTCGAGTAGTTCGCTAAAGATCAGTGGCTCGGCATATGCGGTTGGAATTAGGCGATGGGTATCGAGCGCTCGAATATGTTTGGTGGGAATTGATTGCACGGGCATTTATGCAATGCCACCGCGTCGAGCATCCAGAAGTGTTCGAATTTCGTGAAGCCCCACAATGCCATTTTTTGAAATCATGGTCACAGGAGTCTGGCCTTTGAGGAGCGGATTGGAATTAGGAAGCGTCATCCAGGTACGCGCTATTCGCTTTTCAAAAAGGACATTAAGCGCCTTATAGATGCCGAGTAGGTAGGAGATGCGAAGTAACCGATCTGAATCAATCTGCCGAGGTGGTTTGGACTTCCAGGAATAGAAGGTGCTAGATGGTAGGTCTCCCAATAGCGCTTTACTCTCGTCGTCAGTCAGGCCCCATTGTTCAGCGAGTTTAAAGAAGCCCTTGATCGCCACTGGCGTGAGGCGAGCCCGCTCTGCTGGCGTAGCAATGCTTTCAACGATGCGGTCTTCATAGATTGAGACCGGGTGAATTCGTGCCTTCATAGGAACTCCTGTTCTGGAGTCAGAATAACACGATATTGGAGTCTATGAAAGAGTGACTAATTTTCCGCTTCATGGCTCTATTCCTTTAGGAAATCCACCCCTAGACTCAGGAAATGCGCCGCCTGCGACTCATCATCACCCTCGCAGCCATCGCGACCTTTCTTTCCCCTGTCCCATATTCACATGCGAGTAATCCGGCTTGCAATCCAACGATTTCCGCATCGACGGTTAGTGGGTACAACGAAGCGATCTTCACCTCGGTCGGCACATGTGATTGGAACATGACTGGAATTTCAACAATCCTCAACCTCGACATGCTTGGGGGTGGCGGCGGTGGTGGAGCAGGAAGTTGGAACGGTTCTTCGTCAGGTGGCGGTGGAGCTGGCGGTGGAGCTGGCGGAAATTTTTCAGCAACAAATATTTCCGTAACACCAGGTAGTTCGGTCACGATCACCGTCGGAGCTGGTGGATCCGCCGGAACTGGAGCATCGAGTAGCGGAACCCTAGGAGCGGCGGGCGGCACTGGCGGGTCCTCTTCTTTTGGCTCATACACAATCCCTGGTGGAGTTGGTGGCGGTCGAGGTTCGGGTGATACTGGCGGCGATGGCGGTGCAAGCGGTGGGCA
>CAIXHZ010000020.1 GCA_903919375.1 uncultured Actinomycetes bacterium
ACACTCTTTAATTCCAATGTCTATAAGGGGTTATTTAAGTGATACGCATGGCTGTTCTTGGTTCGCCGATCTCACACTCACTTTCCCCTGCAATCCATAACGCGGCCTATCGCTTCTTAGGTGTTGAGGCGGAGTACACGAGTTTTGATGTAGAGGCTGCGGCTTTGGAGAGTTTTCTGCGCGAAAAATTGATCTCAGGGTGGCGCGGTTTCTCACTCACAATGCCCTTGAAAGAGAGGGTCCTTTCCGCACTATCTTCTGTGGATTCCTCAGCTCGAAAGATTGCCTCGGCAAATACTGTTGTAAACAACGATGGCCAATGGCACGCAACTTCCACCGATTTGAGTGGCTTTCAGCGACTCTTCTCTCCTCTGGCATGCGAGCGAGTGGGAGTTATTGGCGGTGGCGGAACGGCGAGGGCGGCGGTAGGCGCACTATCTTCCAAGGTGGATCAGATCGATGTATTTCTCCGGACAGCCTCGCGTATTGATGCACTTGCCGCCGCAGGTGGAGGTGCTCTCGTTCATGCTCGCGATATGTCAGATCTCACCGATGCAGAGGTCGGAAGTTATGACTTATTGGTCTCCACTTTGCCTACTGGTGCCATTGATGAAGCTTATGCAGATTCCATAGAGCCTGCGGGAACGCTATGCGAGGTTCTCTATCACCCATGGCCTACGCCGCTGGCTCGTCTGTGGGAGAAGAACGGTTTGATGGTTATTGATGGGATAGACCTGCTCGTGGAGCAGGCGCTCGAGCAGATTTCGATCTTTACGGAGAGAGATTTCTCGTGGGACGAATTGCGCCCGGAGTTACTTAGGGTCGCGCGCAGAGAGCAACGATTGCGCATGTGAATGTGAAGAGCAGTTGGTGCATTCTGCGGCGATGATCGCTTCGTGGCACAACTGATCCATCTCGCAACCTTCCTTCTGCTTCTTGGCATCTGTTTCGTCCTCGTAATTATCGACCTACGTACACATCAGATTTACAATCGTCTCATTCTTCCTATCCCGCTCCTTGCATGGCTCTATTGCGGGCGCCCCTCACTCCCGCCATGGACATTTCGATTCCTTGCCGTCTTTGCTATCTATTTCACGCTTTATCTACTATCCCGTCGATCGCTAGGAGCAGGGGATGTAAAACTTGCGGCTACATTGGCTTGCCTCACCACCTCATGGGTGGAGGTTGATCAGGCGCTGATGAGCACGTGGCTATGCGCGGGAGTTACTCTTCCGATCCATAGGGCAATTGCCCGAAAGTCAGGAAAAGGTATGAGATCCCACCGAATCGCATTCGCGCCCTATCTCGTCCTCCCAGCAATATGGCTACTAATCCGCCACATTTAGGATGCGAATCCAGTAAAAATGGGAAACGAAGAGCGGGGAAATCTGAAAGAATAAGAGCCTAATTCTTCGAGTGAAGAGTTGATGGGTGAATGAGGTTTTGATGTTACGTTGGTTAACAGCAGGGGAGTCTCATGGTCCTGCCCTCACAGCTATTCTCGAAGGCCTCCCCGCTCACGTGGAGATCTCTACCGCCGACATTGATAAAGATCTTTCACGTCGACGATTAGGTTATGGTCGCGGTGCTCGCCAAAATTTCGAAGCTGATGTGGTCTCAATCCTTGGCGGTGTTCGGCATGGACTTACCCAGGGTGGCCCGATCGCACTTCAGGTAGGAAATTCTGAATGGCCTAAGTGGTCGAAAGTTATGTCAGCAGATCGCGTGCCCCAAGATGAACTAGACACCCTAGCTCGCAACGCTCCACTCACCCGTCCTCGCCCTGGTCACGCTGATCTAGTGGGAATGCAGAAATATGATTTCAATGACGCCCGGCCAATTTTGGAACGAGCAAGTGCCCGTGAGACCGCTGCTCGAGTAGCGCTCGGTGCGATCGCGCGAGCCTTTATTCAGCAAACTGTAGGTGCCACGATCATGAGCCATGTAATGTCTATTGGCTCAGTATCTGTGCCTGAGAACTACTATCTTCCCAATTTTTCAGAACGTGACCGCGTTGATGCTGATGAAGTTCGATGCGCTGATCCTGAAGTAGCTGCACGCATGGTCGCCGAGATTGATGACGCGCATTCTGCGGGGGATACATTGGGTGGAGTGATTGAAGTACTTGTCTTTGATCTACCGCCCGGACTTGGCTCTCATACTCATTGGGATCGTCGACTTGATGCACGATTGGCGGGAGCGATGATGGGAATTCAAGCGATTAAAGGTGTCGAAATTGGGGATGGCTTCGCCACCGCCCGCCGTCGCGGTTCAGTTGCCCATGATGAGATTGAAAAGGATTCACAAGGACGTATCGCCCGCCGTACTGATCGCGCTGGCGGAACTGAAGGTGGCATGACCAACGGTGAAGTATTACGCGTTCGCGCGGCAATGAAGCCAATATCTACTGTGCCCAGAGCGCTCGACACGATCGATGTCGCAACTGGAGAACCAGCTAAGGCAATCAATCAACGTTCGGATGTCTGTGCGGTTCCAGCGGCCGGAATCGTCGCCGAGGCGATGGTTGCACTCGTCATCGCAGATGCCATCATCGAAAAATTTGGTGGCGATAGTGTTGCTGAAACTAAGCGCAATTATGAGAATTACCTCGCACATCTCATTGTTCGCTAATGAAATCTATTGTTCTGATTGGACCACCCGGCTCGGGTAAAAGCACGATTGGTCAGATCTTGGCCGAGCAACTTGAATGGGTATGGATAGATACCGACACAGAAATAGAGCAAAAATCTGGCAAAAGTATCTCCGATATCTTCATCGATGAAGGCGAACCGGCCTTTCGAGAGCTAGAAACGATTGCAGTAAAAGCGGCACTGGCTCACGCTGGAGCGATCGTCAGCCTAGGCGGGGGCTCGGTTCTCTCTGAGGCCACGCAAAGTTTGCTTCGTAGCGACGAGGATTTTGTTGTCTATCTCAAGGTAGGAATAGCTAGCGCAGCTCCTCGCATCGGATTCAATCGCGACCGGCCACTTCTGCTTGTAAATCCAAGGCAGCAATGGCTCTCCCTGCTAGAAAAACGTCGTCCCATTTATGAAGAACTCGCCGATTTCATTGTCGAGACCGATGAGGCAGACCCGGTTGATATCGCTAGCTCAATCGCAGCGGAATGGAAGAAGCGAAATGCATAGTGTCGAAGTAGTCGCTGAGAGAAGATATGCCGTCGAAGTGGGCATACTGTGGCGTGAAAAATTGGAAGAGATCCTTGCGATCCACCAGCGCGCCATTATCTTTGCTCCACAATTTGTTGTGGAAAGGTTTTCCCTGGAAGGTCTGGTATCAGATCGAGTGTTGCTTCACATCTTGCCTGAAGGCGAGAATCAGAAGACTATCCACGAGTGGGAGAGAGCCCTTGATCGTTGCGCTGCGCACAATCTCACTCGAAGTGATGCTGTTATTGCCATAGGCGGTGGAGCGACCACGGATCTCACAGGTTTCGTCGCAGCTTCCTGGCTTCGCGGTATAGCTTGGTATGCAATTCCGACGACGTTAGCGGCAATGGTCGATGCAGCCATCGGTGGAAAGACTGGCTTGAACACGGTTCATGGAAAGAATTTAGTCGGTGCTTTTTATTCCCCAGCTGGCGTATATATAGATATTTCTTTTCTCGATTCACTCTCTGATCGAGATTTTGCGGCGGGACTTGCTGAAGTTATCAAGACTGGATTTATTGGCGAAGCGAAAATCCTCGAATTGCTTGTGGCTACGCGGGATCTTAACGAGGTACGTCCATTGGCAGAAGAGCTGATCGCGTTATCGGCTGGATTTAAGGCGCGGGTAGTAAGCGGTGATTTTCGAGAGGGTCGCCTCCGCGAGATTTTGAATTATGGCCATACCTTGGGTCACGCGATCGAAAAGGCAGAGAAATTCCAACTTCGTCACGGAGAAGCCGTCGCTATCGGCCTGGTCTTTGCCGGTGAATTGAGTAGCGTTGCCGTTGGACTTGATGCCGAAGCAGTTGCGCTCCATCGCTCACTTCTGAGTCGGTTCGAACTTCCGACCCAATATCCAGCTTCGGCGCTTCCCATGTTGATTGAAACGATGCGTGGGGATAAGAAAGCACGTGGCGATCAGATGAGATTTATTGGATTGGAGTCGATCGGAACTCCGACCTGGCTAGAAGCCATAACTGTTGACCAAATTTCGCAAGCGTATGGGAGAATCTCTTCATGAAGATTATGGTGCTCAACGGTCCCAATCTCGGTCGCTTGGATATCCGCGACTCCTCGATTTATGGCAAAATGGATTTCGCGCAACTTTCCGCCATGATCACCACAGAAGGCCAGCGACTAGGTTTCGTCACAGATATACGTCAGACTAATAGCGAGTCCGAAATGATTGAATGGTTGCATGAAGCTGCAGATAGCGCAGTTCCAGTCATTATTAATCCGGCCGCATTTACACACTATTCGTATGCCATTCGTGATGCCGCCGATATGCTCAAGGCGCCGTTGATTGAAGTCCATCTCTCCAACACCATGGCCCGTGAGGAATTCAGACATACCTCGGTTATTTCTGGTGTTGCCTCGGGGACGATCGCAGGGTTTGGCCCGGCCTCGTATACATTGGCGCTGAGCGCCCTCTCTGGCCTGCTCAAAAAGTAGTTATCTTTCGGGTATTCTTGGCGACTTAGAGCGCAGAGGCGCGCTGGGTTAGATAACGGATTGGGTTTTCGATGGCAACAACAAATGATCTCAAAAATGGCATGACCTTAGATATCGAAGGTCAACTATGGAACGTCGTCGAATTCCAACATGTAAAGCCAGGCAAAGGCCCAGCTTTCGTTCGTACCAAACTTAAGTCTGTTATGACCGGCAAGGTAATCGATCGAACCTTCAACGCCGGCGTGAAAGTTGAAGTCGCTATTCTCGAAAAGCGCGATATGCAGTTCCTTTACCGCGATGGCGATGATTTCATTTTTATGGACGAAAAGACTTTCGACCAGATGAGCATTTCAGAAGAGACCGTTGGTGAAGCAGTTAACTACATGCTCGAGAATGCATCTGCAATCGTCGCGGTTCACGAAGGTAACCCGCTCTACGTAGAACTACCTGCTTCAGTCGAATTAGTCATCACTTACACCGAACCAGGAATTCAAGGAGACCGGTCATCTGGCGGTACCAAGCCAGCTACTGTAGAGACAGGTATCACCGTTCAAGTTCCGCTCTTCATCAAGCAAGATGAGAAGATTCTTATTGATACTCGCACCGGGGATTATCTCGGTCGCGCAAACTCCTAACCGGTGAGCGCACGCGCTAAAGCTCGAAAGCGGGCACTCGATTTTCTCTATGAAGGTGATATTCGCGGGGCAAGTCCGGCGACTCTTCTCGCCGAACGTGATCCATCTGAGCTCTCGCCTATTTCACAAGGGGAGTACTCCGGAGCGTTAATCGCTGGAGTCTTGGAGCATCAAAATAAGATTGATGAGCTCATCACTACCTATGCACAGGGCTGGGATATGGATCGCATGCCTGCGATTGATCGCAACATTCTGCGCTTAGCGATCTATGAATTATTGTGGGAGAGCGAACTCGATGACAGCATCGCAATCTCGCAAGCGATCGAATTAGCCAACGAGCTATCGACTGATGAGTCAGCTGGTTATATCAACGGCCTCTTAGCTCGAATCGTAATTCTTAAGCCCTCTTTCGTTCTCTAGTCAGGTTGACGGTGCGAGAAAGTTATTCTCTAAGAGCCATAAATAGAGCCCTTCTTCACTTCGATTGAGAATTAACGCCAAAGTTGTGGCATCGCTACGTCGTAATGAAATTACTTGCCCATTCCAATCTCGACGAGTCGCGCAAATCCAGAGAATAAAATTCTGAAAAGAGCGCAACTGCGGATCTGCTGAGACCTCCTCGTGAAGGTGCGCGATCTTAAGAGTTAAAGGGGGTGGAGCAGAATTCTGCGAACTGGGCTTACTGATGCCAAGCAGAACCTCAAGGGGAACTTGATAGAAGGTGGCCAGGGCAACGGCTTTGTTGAGAGAGAGCGCCCGATCGCACCGTTCATAGGAGCCCACGACGACCGCCTTCCAGCGACCGCCAGAGATCGTCTCGACCATTTTCAGGGTCCAGCCCTTCTGACGCCGGATTTCACGCAGACTACGGGCAATATCTTGGATGGAGAGGTCACTTTCGGAGGTTGTCATAACGACAGATTAATTTCGGCAGGTCATACTTCGCTCAAATGATCCACAGGTGATAGATTTCCTCTGTTCATCCTTTAACGATCCGTCCAGAGAGGCGGCGAAGGAGTAAAAAATGGCTGCAATTCTTGCCGGCGAAGATATCGCCCGAGCGCTAAAGCGCATTGCCCACGAAATTGTGGAACGCAATCAAGGTCTCTCTAATATCACCGTCTTAGGAATTCCCACCCGAGGGGCCTATCTCGGCCGGCGCCTCGTGGATATTCTGGCGCAGATTGAAGGGCCGGTTCCTCACGGAACTCTCGATGTGACGCTCCATAGAGATGACCTTCGACTACGTCCACCAAAACCGCTCCTGCCTACCCAGATCCCTTCCGAGGGCATCGAAGGTCGAGATGTGATTCTCGTCGATGATGTTCTCTTCTCAGGACGGACCATCCGTGCTGCACTTGATGCGTTGGGAGATCTTGGCCGGCCACGATCGGTTCAACTGGCGGTGCTAGTTGATAGAGGACATCGCGAACTTCCAATCCGTGCCGATTATGTGGGGAAGAATTTGCCTACATCTTCGAGTGAAAGTGTGCGCGTAATGCTCCGTGAAATCGATCAGATCGATGCGGTTGAGATTGTGGGAGGCGAGAAGTGAATCAACATCTCTTAAGCATTGATGATCTTTCCCGCGCCGAAGCCTTTGGAATTCTCGACACCGCTGAAGAATTATCCAAAATATCTGATGGGGCAAGTAAAAAATTGCCTACTCTTCGGGGACTTACTGTGGTCAATCTCTTCTTCGAAGATTCAACACGCACTCGTATATCATTTGAATCGGCAGCGAAACGATTGTCTGCTGACGTGATTAATTTTTCAGCTAAGGGCTCTTCAGTGAGCAAGGGCGAAAGCCTAAAAGATACGGCGCAAACCTTGCAAGCAATGGGAGCTGATGCAGTCATCATTCGCCATCCCTCTTCTGGTGCTGCCCAGCGCCTTGCTGATAGTGGCTGGATCTCAGCAGCGGTCATCAATGCGGGGGACGGTACTCATGAACATCCAACTCAAGCACTTCTTGACGCCTACACAATGCGACAAAATTTCCCGGCTTATCGAGATTCATTTGAAGGGCTAACGGTTGGAATTGTGGGAGATATTCTCCATTCCCGCGTTGCCCGTTCCAATGTACTTCTTCTGAAAAAATTGGGTGCTCACGTAATTTTGATCTCGCCTCCAACACTCTCCCCGGTCGGGGCGAAGCTCTGGGACGTAGAGATTTCTTATTCGCTTGACCAAGTTCTTCCACGATTGGATGTTGTGATGGCGCTTCGGATTCAGAGTGAACGAATGATCAACTCCTACTTTCCGACCGCACGGGAGTATTCACATCAATATGGTGTAAATGCCTCGCGCCTATCGAAAATGAAACCTGGAGCGATCGTCATGCATCCTGGCCCAATGAACCGTGGTCTTGAGATCGCTGCCGATGCAGCGGATGCCTTAAATTCGGTTGTACTTCAGCAAGTAGCAAATGGCGTTTTAACACGAATGGCTGTTCTCTATCAATTACTCGGGGGAGCACCGCTCGTCCAAGGAGGTACCAAGTAATGTCACTTCTTATTACAAACGCCACACTGGTGGATGGTCGGCTGGTTGACATCCAGATTGTGGGGGATCAGATTACTTCTGTTCACCCTTCTGGAGAAGCTGTTGGAAGTACTGATGAAGTTCTTGATGTACATGGTCAGTTGGTGATTCCTGGATTGGTCGATCTCCACACACATCTACGCGAACCAGGTCGTGAAGATTCTGAGACCGTTGCAAGTGGCAGTGCTGCAGCCGTGCGAGGTGGCTATACCGCGCTCTCCGCGATGGCTAATACTTTTCCGGTCGCTGACACCGCTGGCGTTGTTGAACAGATCTACCGCTTGGGTCAGAGTGCCGGGCTCTGCGATGTATTCCCAATTGGGGCAGTCACCGAGGGGCTTGAGGGAAAGAAACTCACCGAGTTAGTTGCTATGAATGAATCCGCAGCAAAGGTTCGAGTATTCAGCGATGATGGAAAATGCGTCTTTGACCCACTTATCATGCGACGAGCACTTGAATATGTGAAATCTTTCGATGGTGTCATCTCGCAGCACGCTCAGGAGCCTCGACTCACTGAAGGCGCGCAAATGAATGAAGGGGAGATCTCCTCTCGACTTGGCCTTACCGGTTGGCCGGCGATTGCAGAAGAAGCAATCATCGCTCGAGATATTTTGCTCGCTGAACATGTAGGAAGTCGACTTCATATCGCTCATCTCACCACCGCTGGAGGTGTTGATCTGGTCCGTTGGGCAAAGGCGCGCGGTGTACGCGTCACCGCCGAGGTTACCCCTCACCATCTTCTTCTCACCGATGAAGCTGTTGTGGGTTATGACGCTGTCTATAAAGTCAATCCACCACTGCGTACCCATGCCGATGTACTCGCTCTTCGAGCGGGTTTAGCTGATGGAACTATCGATATTGTGGCTACAGATCATGCGCCTCATCCGTCAGAGGATAAAGATTGCGAATGGAACGCTGCCGCCTTCGGGATGCTCGGCCTAGAGACCGCCCTCTCAGTCGTAGTCAAGACCATGATCGAAAGTAAGTTGATGAGTTGGAGTGATCTGGTCGATCGGATGTCGATTGCGCCGGCCAAGATTGGCGGCTATGCCCGTCATGGCTCGGAGATAGATAAGGGAAGTATTGCCAACCTCACTGTTGTCGATGCCAAGAGAAATTGGACTGTAGATCGCGAGCGACTTGCTTCAAAGAGTAAAAATACGCCCTTCCATGCCATGGAGCTTCCTGCAGTCGTTACCTATACGATTTTTAATGGTGCGATAGTCTGCGCCAATGGCATCGTTCGAGAGGTGGCATGAGTGAATAAGGCTTATCTCGTTCTGGATGATGGTGCGATCTTCGAAGGTCAACCGTGGGCTGCTACCGGTCAAACATTTGGTGAAGCTGTGTTCTCCACTGGCATGAGTGGCTATCAAGAAACGCTTACCGATCCCTCGTACCATAAGCAGGTCGTCATTATGACTGCGCCACATATCGGTAACACGGGTATGAATGCGGCCGACGAAGAGTCATCAAAAATTTGGGTAGCTGGTTTCGTCGTCCGCAATCCATCGCCTCGAGTCAGCAATTGGCGCTCAGAAAAGTCGTTGGAAGATTCTCTGATCGAATCCGGAGTAGTTGGAATAAGTGGCGTTGACACTCGCGCTATTACCCGACACTTGCGAGATCGTGGCGCTATGCGCGTGGGAATTTTTAGCGGGGTGGAGTTGACTCGCGAAGAGATGGTCATCGCAGTTCGTAAATCTCCAACGATGGCGGGCTCATTCCTCGCGGCCGATGTTTCTACCGTCGACAGTTATGTTGTATATCCTCCCGAAGGAGTCGCAACAAAGCTTCGGGTCGCCGCTATCGACTTAGGAATCAAAGCTGCTACCCCACGCAATATGGCGCAGCGTGGCATCGAAGTTCACGTGATGCCGATCTCGAGCACATTGGAAGATATTCTGGCCATCAACCCCGATGGTGTATTCCTTTCCAATGGCCCGGGTGATCCTGCGACAATGACTGATGTCATTACTCTGGTGCGCGCCCTGCTGGATATGAAAATGCCAATCTTTGGAATATGTTTCGGCCACCAGATCATTGGTCGCGCGTTGGGATTCGACACCTACAAACTTCCATTTGGACATCGCGGCATTAATCAACCCGTCAAGAACTTGAAGAGCGGGAAGGTCGAGATCACTGCCCATAACCATGGCTTCGCAGTGAATGCCCCAGTTGAAGGCAACTTCTCAACCGTCTACGGCGCAGGTTTTGTCTCGCATATTTGTTTGAACGATGGCGTGGTCGAAGGATTAGAGTTACTGGAAACCCCGGTCTTTAGCGTTCAGTATCACCCTGAAGCGGCTGCGGGTCCGCACGATGCCAGCTATCTCTTCGATCATTTTGTGGAATTAATGGAACGCTCAACGAAAGTAAGTGAATAACATGGCACGAGATACAGCTATTGAGAGCGTATTAGTTATTGGAAGTGGTCCCATTGTTATCGGACAAGCGTGCGAATTTGATTACTCAGGAACACAGGCATGCCGCGTGCTACGCGCAGAAGGCATACGCGTCATTTTGATCAATTCCAATCCAGCAACAATCATGACTGATCCAGAGTTTGCCGATGCCACGTATATCGAACCGATAACTCCCGAAGTTATCGAACGAATCATCGAGAAAGAACGACCCACCGCAATACTCGCTACCTTGGGTGGGCAGACTGCCCTCAATGCTGCAATGCAGCTCCACGAGCGAGGCTCACTTGAGCGCCTGGGCGTTAAGTTAATTGGCGCTGACATTGCGGCAATAAAACGTGGTGAAGATCGTGATATTTTCAAGGCGATCGTGGAAAAAGTGGGCGGCGAATCATCGAAATCGATTATTTGTCACACTATGGATGAGCTCTTCGCGGCGGCCGAAATCCTCCATTATCCAGTCGTCATTCGTCCATCATTCACCATGGGTGGTTTGGGCTCTGGCATTGCCTACACCAAGGAAGAATTGGAACTTATTGGCGGCGCCGGACTGCGGCATAGTCCGACGACAGAAGTTCTCCTCGAGGAATCAATTATTGGCTGGAAAGAGTACGAACTTGAAGTAATGCGTGACCACAAAGATAACGTTGTAATTGTCTGCAGTATTGAAAATGTAGATCCGATGGGTGTACATACTGGGGATTCAATTACCGTTGCTCCCGCCTTGACCCTCACCGATGTTGAGTATCAAAAGCTACGCGATCTCTCGATCGACATTATTCGTGAAGTAGGTGTAGATACTGGCGGATGTAATATTCAATTTGCCGTCAATCCAGCTAATGGTCGAATTATTGTTATTGAAATGAATCCCCGAGTCTCGCGCTCTTCAGCTCTCGCATCGAAAGCAACTGGTTTTCCGATTGCGAAAATCGCTACCAAATTGGCGATCGGCTATACCTTGGACGAGATCACCAACGACATTACACTTTCGACTCCGGCCTCATTTGAGCCAACTTTGGATTACATTGTTGTGAAAGTGCCGCGCTTCGCATTTGAGAAATTCCCTGATGCCGACAATCGACTGACTACGACCATGAAATCAGTAGGCGAAGCGATGGCGATCGGCCGCAGCTTCACTGAAGCTTTGCAGAAAGCCCTACGCTCGGTTGAGAAGAAGGGAACGAGTTTCTCTTGGAGCCGCGATGGTGTTCCGCTTCCTCAATTGATGAAGGAGATTGGCATCCCTACGGAATTTCGCCTACAGCAAGTACAGCGCGCACTCTTCTTGGGAGCAAGTGAGGAAGAGGTATTTGCTGCGACCAAGATCGACCCATGGTTCTTGGCTCAGATCAACTCTCTCAATGCCATTGCGCGTCAGGTTCGCGAAGCGGGCGCGCTTGACGCCGACCTCCTGGCAACGGCCAAGAGCAATGGTTTCTCCGATATTCAACTTGCAGAAATTCTTGATCAAAACGCATCTGAAATCACCGCGACTAGGCAGCGGTTGGGGATTCGTCCGGTTTATAAGACGGTAGACACATGCGCGGCTGAATTTGAGGCGCATACTCCCTATCATTATTCGAGTTATGATTTCGAGAGCGAGGTTGTTTCTCGCACAAAACCTGCGATCATCATTCTTGGGAGTGGGCCAAATCGAATCGGCCAAGGTGTTGAGTTCGATTATTCGTGCGTACATGCCGCCTTTGCGCTTCGAGATGCTGGCTATG
>CAIXHZ010000021.1 GCA_903919375.1 uncultured Actinomycetes bacterium
GCGAACCCAGTAAGAACTTCATCTCTTCGCCGCCGAAATCAACAGTTACGAGCATTCCTTGACCTACGACGCCTGATTCACCTTCGGGTGGAGTTCCAATGTGAGCATGTTCGAGCATGTGCTTGAGCTGGCGAATGCGCCCCTCAATCTTTCCTTGCTCTTCCCGAGCCGCGTGATAGCCACCGTTCTCCTTGAGATCGCCTTCAGCGCGGGCAGCTTCAATCTTGCGGACGATATCTGCGCGACGTGGACCTTCAAGGTCGGCTAGTTCGGCAGCCAATCGATCCGCTGCTTCTTGGGTTAACCAGGTCTGGGTCTCTTCGTTGCTCATAAGGTGGACAACTTTACTTGACCAAAGGTGGCCTTGACCACGCGCTCGTGACTATCGACAGCCGAGGAGTTCGGCGCTGACCGCCTTGGTACGCGTAGCGATCGTGATGGTGCGGTTTTGAGCGGCCAATCCAGTCTTAGGTAAGTCTGAAACCTGACCCACCACATTGGCTGCGTAGTCATAGGCAACAACGGTGCAGGTGCGGGCGATAGCTGGGTGGCGTAGTGAGATCGAATAGGTAATAGAGAAGTGCTTCTCATCGATGCCAGTAAATGAGACAACCGATGCCCGAATTTCGGGAGTGGAGTAATGACCACCCGACCAGATCAGCCAGCCGCCACCCACGATGGCGAGCAAGATGGCATAGGGGAGCCAGCCTGGAGTGCGATTCTTCGAAATTCCGTAGCGCTCGCGCAGATAAGGATCGGCGGCGCGAAAATCGGAGATATCTCTCATGTTATGAATTCTAGTGAATAATGCCCATATGTCCGATCAAGCAGATATCAATGTAGGCCTTGTTGGTTCGATCACCATGATCGTGCTTGTAACTGCCGTGACCTTATTGCTCGTGAGTTTCTATCGCCGCTACAAGCGTGCACAAGAACGCGGGGATAATCCAGCCGGCGGCAAAGGCGATAACGAGTAAGTAATTTGTATGCGCGCTCTCACGAAATCCCTTCCCTATATATCCGCACTTCTCATTGCGCTCTGCTTTGTTGAGTTAGGTATCTGGCAACTCCACCGCGCCGAAGAGATGCACAAGCCCGTCTCTCATCGCGAATTAGCTACTGTTCCGCTGGCCTCGATTACCGCGCCAGGAATCAATCTCAAACCAGCTGCTGCAAATCGAATCGTGACGGTGACCGGAACGTATAAAGATATTTTTATCGCACCCAATCAAAATTCGCTGGCGCTAGAAGTCAGACTCTTACAAATTAATGGTGGCTCGGGAATTCTCGTAGTCCGGGGCGCGAAAGGCAGTTCGCAACAAACCTTAAATGGTTCGATCACGGTGACGGGTCGCCTCTATCCCCGCCAAAGTTCCGATCATGCAAATAATTCGGCACATGCGCTCTCGCGCCTTGATCCAGCGCTCATCACCAGCAATTCGGCCTTGAATTTATACGATGGCTACATCATTGCTCAGGGCGAGACCAATGAGTACGGGCAGGAAATTTCTGCCGATCGAATCCCGACCCCAATAGTGAAATCTGGAACACCTGGGTATTACTGGCAACACTTGGCTTATGTATTTATCTGGTGGTTGATGGCTCTTTTGGTCCTCTCCGCCCCCTTTTATAATCGCTTGAAAGATAGGATTGGCGTATGAGTTCATCAATCGGCAACGTTGCAAGTGCCCGCGCAGCAATGCTTCGCTTTAGTGTTATGGCAAAGGTATCGGGCGTTATGTCGCTCTTGCTCTGGTTCTTATATCTGCCAGCCCGCCACTTGTTGACCAATCAAAGCCTCTATACCCACGTGCGCTTTATCGCACTTGTTCATGGCTTTATTTATCCTATTTATGTCTTAGCGGCCTTCCACTACTGCCTGAAAATGCGCAAGCCATTGCTCACCACCATCTTTTATATCTTGGCCGGGACTCTTCCCGTCGCATCTTTTGTGGCCGATCGTCGCGCACTTGCTGAGTACAAGAAGCTCGCTCTCTAATCGACGAAACTCAACAGCTCATGAGATATTTCAAGCGCATCATCAAGTCGCTGATCTATCCGCTCTACGAGCGACGGCTCTTTAAGAGTCTGGACTTTGCTCAAACGCCTCATCACATCGGAGTTATTCTCGATGGCAATCGTCGCTGGTCCAAAGAAAATCCCTCGGAACTCGGGGATACCTCCTCAGCGCGCGGTCATAAAATTGGCGCTTCTAAAATTATTCATCTGCTCGATTGGTGCGAAGAGGCGCAAGTATCGGTACTCACCTTGTGGCTATTGAGCAATCAAAACTTGCATCGACCTGCTGAAGAGCTAGAACCACTTCTGGAAATCATCGGTGACACTGTCGATGCACTAGGCAGTACCGGTCGATGGGAAATCCGACCCGTGGGTTCGATGGAGCTATTGCCACAAGCCTTGCAAGATCGCCTCACGGCAGTTGCTGCTAAATCAAAGGGTATTAAGGGCGTTCATGTGAATGTTGCTATTGGCTATGGCGGGCGCAGCGAAATTGCTGATGCCGTGAAATCTCTGATTCGCGATGGCGCTGTACATGGAAAAACTCCAGCAGAAATTGCTGACGCCGTTACGGTTGATGAAATTAGCAAGCATCTCTATACCGCCGGCCTGCCAGACCCGGACCTAGTAATTCGAACCTCAGGTGAACAACGTCTGGGCGGCTTCTTGCTGTGGCAGTCAGCTCATTCTGAGTTTTATTTCTGCGAGGCCTACTGGCCAGATTTTCGTCGGTTAGATTTCCTGCGTGCGCTTCGCGCCTATGCCCAGCGTCACCGCCGTTTTGGGGTGTAACCCCAAACTAAGGCAGATGGAACAAGCCGTTTTGGGGTGTAACCCCAAACTAAGGCAGATGGAACAAGCCGTTTTGGGGTGTAAAACCCCATCTGTTGTAAATCTAGATTTAACCTAACGAAATAGCGTGTCTCCCCGAGGTCGGGTGTGTTGAGTTCTATCTTTCTATTAAGGCAGGACGACCATAAAAGGGGTTCACTTAATGGCTGATCGCATGACTTATGTGTTGGATACCAGTGTTTTACTGGCAGATCCCGGAGCGCTTCATCGCTTCGCAGAACATGAGGTGATCATCCCCATTATTGTTATTAGCGAATTAGAACTCAAACGCGACCACCCAGAACTCGGCTACTTTGCCCGAAGTGCGCTACGGACCCTCGATGATCTCCGCATTTCTCATGGTCGGCTCGATCAAGAATTGAAACTCAATGACTTAGGTGGGACTCTCAAAGTAGAGCTCAATCACTCAGATCTCAGCACGTTGCCCTCGGGCTTCATGCGCGATTCATCCAATGACACTCGAATTTTGGCCATCGCCCGCAACTTAATGGCCGAGGAACATAAAGTCGTTCTGGTGACCAAAGATCTTCCACTTCGGGTCAAGGCATCCTCTGTCGGCGTTCATGCTGAGGAGTATCGCGCTGAGCTATCTGCCACATCTGGGTGGAGTGGAATTGCATCGGCGACTGTGGGTGGTGGAGTGATCGATGCGCTCTATGAATCCCATCGAATTGATCACGAATTAGGTACCGAGCATCCAGTTCATACCGGGATTATTTTGCACTCCGATAAGGGGAGCGCCTTAGCCCGAGTTACCCCAGATAAGAAGCTGCAATTGATCCGCGGCGATCGTTCTGCCTTTGGTCTCCATGGCCGAAGCGCCGAACAGCGCGTCGCCCTCGATTTACTTCTCGACAATGAGATCGGCATCGTCTCACTGGGAGGCAGTGCCGGAACCGGCAAGAGCGCCTTGGCTCTCACCGCTGGCCTGGAAGCGGTCCTAGAGAAGCGCCACCACAAGAAGGTCGTCATCTTCCGCCCGCTCTATGCCGTTGGCGGTCAAGAGCTTGGCTACCTGCCGGGCTCGGAGAACGAGAAGATGTCGCCCTGGGCGCAGGCAGTATTCGATACCTTGGGCGCTCTTGTCTCCCAACAAGTCATTGATGAGATTATTGATCGTGGCCTGATCGAAGTATTGCCGTTGACCCATATTCGAGGCCGCTCTCTTCACGACTCCTTTGTGATTGTGGATGAGGCGCAGTCCCTAGAGCGAGGTGTTCTGCTTACGGTCCTCTCTCGAATCGGCCAAAACTCCCGAGTTATCCTGACCCACGATGTGGCCCAGCGCGATAATTTGCGCGTTGGACGCCATGATGGCGTCGCGGCGGTCGTGGAATCCCTCAAGGGCCACCCGCTCTTTGCCCACGTCACACTTACTCGCAGCGAGCGCTCGCCGATTGCCGCGCTCGTCACCGAGATGCTCGAGGAGCCGATCAACTTCGCAAACTAGGGCCTTCATCGCCCGATAGGTGCAGCACAATGGTGAGAAGGCGAAGTCGCTGAAGTGGGCGATTTTGGCCTAGATTTTTGGTCTAACGACAAATCGGACATATAGGAACTCTCTCCGTCTGACCTGCGCTTTTTATTCCTCACGATTCTGTGACATTTATTTTTTTCAACACGCCAGCGGGGCTTAATTTGCGACCCCTCCCGGTCCGTGTAACTCTCATACCCGTTGGCAGGGAAATACCCCGGTCCAGAATCGAAAGGAGATGTGATTATGAAGGCTGCCGCCCTCACCCTCGCAGCGCTCCTTTCCGGTATTGCCACCATGGATACCAGCTATGCCCAAGGTCCACTCGAAGATTCGGTTGTTCTGGCCAATATCGTCGGCACCGGCCCGGCAAATATCATCTCGGCCTTGCCGGCTATTCCAGGGGTTGCCACGAC
>CAIXHZ010000022.1 GCA_903919375.1 uncultured Actinomycetes bacterium
CAACAATCGAGCGTTATTTGCCATGAGGGCTGGAGCAATCCATAAAGTGGCGAGTCCCAAATAAGTTCTGATGTCATAAGCACTGGCAAAGAAGTGACTGGTAAAGGCAAGTACACCAAACATGAGGGCGGCTAAGAATCCTGCGCCCGCATCAAGAACGCCCAGTGTTATGAGGAAGAGCGAGATAGTCAAAGAAGGTGTAGTGATGAATCCGATGCCAGAGATGCTATGAAAGGCAAGAGCTCCACCTAGTAGGCCAAGCAGTGGAAAGAATAGAACGAGCGAACCTAACGAAAATTGCAGATATCCCCCATCAGAGAGCAGGCGAGAAATCAGGGTGGAGTACCTAGAGAAACGAATTACCGCTTCATTACGCCAATGATCGAGTGCAATTGAATTAACCATGCCGGCGGAGTGTTTATGAGTTCCTTCAACTTTGTATCCCACACTGTCGAGATCTAGTTTTCCGAACGTGGTTTCATCATCCGCATAACGATCTCGCTCCTCCCAACGTCCACTCTCATCGCGAGCGGACCAGGTTGCAAATAAAGTAAATGCTGTTATGAATAGTGCTGCTGTTGTACGAAAGTCCGTTAACGGGTTATATGCCCCGCTCTGATATTCAATTACCTGCACAAATCCGAAATCCCGAGTTGTGCCATCGGATAAGTAGGCGCGCACCGTGTAAT
This sequence comes from uncultured Actinomycetes bacterium, assembly GCA_903919375.1. Lineage (GTDB taxonomy): Bacteria > Actinomycetota > Actinomycetes > Nanopelagicales > Nanopelagicaceae > AAA044-D11. Next base: position 690 of record CAIXHZ010000022.1, read on the forward strand.
CACCCAGTGGGAAGGTGGCAGGCAGAAGTGTCTGATAAATCTGGCGCCCTTCAGTGAGCCCTTGTGCAGCGAACTCGATGGTTTGGGATTGGCCCAACAACTCCAAGTTGACGATATCGCTGGCAATTGCCACATCAACAGCAACTTGGTGCATCGCTGATCGCTCCCAAGTCAGCGATGGTATAGATGCCGCCGCAACCGCTCCTCCACCAAGAAAGAGAGCCACTAAGGCGAGGCCAATAGATGCGAAAGTTCGACGCATTACCAACGTCGCTTTACCCAGGTGATAACGCAAATTCCAATGATCCCCAATCCAACAGTGAATGGATTGAGGTAGTGACCTACGGTGGGAATCTTAAATAGAACCACGCCCTGAATATCTGCCAGCTTCGGGTGATTTACATCCTCAGTCGCGTTCGCATCACCTTTCATGGTGAAACCTTCGATTGCATCTCCTCCGACAATTCGGTGAGCCCAGCTTGCTACAGCTCGACCTTGCAGATCTCGAGCATTATAAATAGCAACTTTCCCTACTTGCGGCGAATTCCATTGGGGCGCTGCTGCGACCACAATATCGCCCGGCTTAATCGCAGGAATCATCGATCCAGTAAGTACGGTACGAAGTTGGATTGCGCCAAAGGCAAGCATGGCTACAACAGCTGCGACAACAGCAACTCCGAAGACTTCAACGGTTCTTCGAAGGATAATTCTCTGCTCTTTATCGATCGGAATTCGAGATCCGTTTTCAGAATTCCACGCCAACTGCTTCGGTGGTTCTTGAGCTTTGGATTCATTTGCTAACTCAATACCATTTCCAAAAGTAGGAATACGACGAACTTGCTCTCCTTCAATATGCATAAAGGTGGAGTTAATAACGCCTTGAGGATCGATACTGCGAATCATGATGGATTGCGGTTCAGCGCCAGCAGTCTTTACCCACAGATCAATTTTTAGATCATCGCCAACATAAATAGCGCCAGAAGTAAGGCCGTGTTCTTCAAGCTCACGTGAGGAGGTAAGCGAATCAAGTGAAGAGTTGGAATCGTCCATCTTCAAGTATCGCGTTTGACGACGAGGCTAAGTGATTACTGAACTGCGATAGCTACAGTTGCAAGGTTGGTCTGCGCTGCAGTATCAAAGGCATTCAGAGCAGACTGCGCCTGATAAGTTCCACCGCTATTAGTGCCGTTGCTTCCGTAGCCAAATTGGAAAGTATTTGATGTTAAGTTGCTGCTCGGAAGAGACCAAGTTGCCTGATTGATTCCACTGTTTGTCTGAAAGGCCAAGCTCAAAACCTTATTCGAGCATCCGCTGCCTAGGCCAGTAATAGAGAAAGTTGTGGTCTTAAAAACTTGAGCGGTTTGATCAAAAGTTTGAACAGCTGAGATGGTTGCGTTACTACTACACAAAGTGAATTGCGCACTACCGGCACCGAGGTTTACACCAGCGTTCCCATTAATAGTGATTTGAGTACCCGCATAAACGCCTGCGGTGATAAGAGAGAAGCCAAAAACTGCTGCAACAGCAAGAAGAATCTTGGGATTACGCTTCTTCTTAGTCTCGTTCTGTTCCATGACCTCTCCTTAAAACAAATCTGGGCACTTCGTTGGCAAAAGAATAGAGATTCCGCGGACTCCCACCTACGAGCGGATTGACCCCCATTTAGTTGTCCACCAAATCCGCATCCCCTCATGGACGGAAACCTAAAATTTGGCCGTGACACACTTCTTTCGCCGATGGGGAAAACGCAGCTCTCATCCTGCCTCCCTGTATTTCGAGCGAGCAAGAAATGGCGCTTACGGGTCGCGCCGAGAGTTCTCGTTTGGCTTCTCCTCGCTGACATCACCTAAGAATCAATTAGTGGCCGTTATCGTGGCTGGCTCCATAGCCATCAGCGGAGTTGCAGCAGCTGTAGCAATCACCATCTATGGAAATAATTCCACGACTCCGGGCCAATTAAGCCTAGGCGTCGGACAAGCAGTCGCAACAACGTGTACTGGAAACACCAATGTTCACACCGACACCATTGGCAACTATGTCGATACCTATACAGATTTCGTATTACAGCAAGTTAACGTCAC
>CAIXHZ010000023.1 GCA_903919375.1 uncultured Actinomycetes bacterium
GAATTTAAGGGACTTTTTCCATATTTTGTTTGTGTTCACCCCCTATTCACCTTTACTCTTATCGCCTCCCTGTCCCGGGAAACAGGCAATACCTATGGCGATTGCAATCACCATAGTTCATCTACAGGAAGGTCCACATGAACAAGAAGACAAAGCTCAGCGTCGCTCTTGTAGCAGCAGTCGCCCTGATTTCAGGTAGCGCAGTTGCAACATCAGCTCACGCTGCAACATACAAGCTCTACATTGGCTACCAGGGTCCATTGACCGGAGATAACAAGCAGACAGGTCTCGATGAGATCGCTGGCGTTAAGTACGCACTCTCTCTCTACAATGCAAAGCACCCAGGTTTCCAGATTGGTCTTAAGCAGATCGATGATCAGGGTTCAGGCCCAGGTGCATCTGTTGTTGCACCAGGAACAGCTAAGGACAAGTCAATCGTTGCAATCGTTGGACCTGCATTCTCAGGTGCATCTGTTGCTTCATTCCCTTACTACAAGGCTGCAGGATTGCCATTGGTTTCACCATCAGCAACCCGCGTAACATTGACAGATCCAAGCTCACCAGACTTTGGTGGTCCGGTCTTCCACCGTTTGCCATCTAAGGATGACAAGCAGGGTCCAGCACTTGCTGCATACGCAATCAAGGGTGTTACAAGCCCAGCTGTTTACGTAGTAAATGATCAGTCTTCATACGGCGTTGGTCTCGATGGATACGTTCAGTCATCACTCACCAAGCTTGGTGCAAAGACTGTTGGCAAGGATTCAGTTGATGGCACAAATGCCACACTTGATTTCTCTGCTGTTATCTCAAAGGTGAAGGCAGGAGCAGCTAACGTTGTTATCTACTCTGGCTACTACGCACAGGCTGCAACATTCGTAAAGCAGCTCCGTAACGCTGGTTACACAGGTATCTTCGCATCAGGCGATGGCACCTACGATCCAGGATTCATCACAGGTGCTGGTGCAGCTGCTGAAGGCGCACGCCTTACAGCTTCATCTGCTGTATTCCAGGATGCAGGCGCAAAGATCTCTGCTGACTTCAAGAAGGTAACTGGCGCAGATGCTGGTACCTACGCGACAGAAGACTTCGATGCAGCAAACATCATCCTTACAGCAATCTCACACGGTGCACTAACCCGCGCTGCAATCCAGAAGTACATCAACGCAAACACCTTCAAGGGCCTCATGGGTAACACCATCAAGTTCGACGCAAATGGTGACACCGCTGGTGCAGGCTTCATCAACGGCTTCCTCGTCAAGGGTGGAGTCATCATTTCACAGGGTCAGATCAAGTAAATTTGATTAACCCTGGCTCGAAATAAACCATAAAAGTAGTAATGAAAAGGCCTCCTCGTTCGCGAGGGGGCCTTTTTCTCATATAGAGTAACGCCATTGCCCGCAGCCTTTCGTGGCTCGGACCGATGACTCGAACCTAACTAGCTCATCTAGGAGACCGACTTGCATACCCTCATAAGTCAGTTCTGGCAGTTGACCTTCTCGGGCGCAGTCCAAGGATTTATCTACGTACTCATCTCACTTGGGTACACGATGGTCTATGGCGTGCTTCGCATGATCAACTTCGCTAACTCAGAAATTTTCATGATCGGCACCTTTGCCACGGTGGTGGTTTCACGCGATATTTTGGGGCACCAGCCCAATAGCGCCAATAGCCACGGCTTCACCTTGCTCTACAGCATGCTTTTCTGTCTCGTGGCCTCGATGATCGCATCTGGAATCACAGCGGTCTTGGTTGAGCTCATTGCTTACCGCCGCCTTCGCTCTCGTGGCTCCAATCGTCTGGCCCCGCTCATTTCAGCGATTGGCATGTCTATCGTCCTGAGCGAATCTATTTCGCTCTTTACCCACGGACGCTCCGTTATTGCCCCAGAACTTCTCCATAAGTCATCGCTCTTCACTGTCTTAGGTGCAAATATTCGCGTCGATCAGCTCCTGGTCTTCATCGTTGCTCCCATCATGTACTTCTCCCTCCAGCGATTCGTTAATCACACACGCTTGGGCAAGGGAATTCGCGCCGTCTCTATGAATGAAGAGACCGCAAAGCTCATGGGAATTAACCTCAATCGTGTCATCTCGATTACCTTCCTTATCGGAGGATTGATGACTGGAGCAGCAGCCTTCTTCTTCGAAACTGTCTATGAGGCAACCAAGTTCAATATCGGATTTAATATCGGCATCGCTGCCTTTACCGCAGCCGTCCTCGGCGGAATCGGAAATATTCGTGGCGCATTTGTTGGGGGATTAGCCCTTGGCCTACTCGAGACCTATGCCTCTGCCGTACTCGGTTCACAATGGAAAGCGATCACCGTCTTCTTGGTACTAGTAATCGTCCTTCTTTTCCGACCTAATGGGCTCTTCGGCGAAGCCGTTCAGCAGACAAGGGTGTGATTGAGATGTCAAAAATTCGTGACTTCAACCTCCGCGATAAGGGCGCACACTTGTGGGCCGGCTGGAATCGTCCCCAACGTACGATTTTTGCGCTCTGTGCAATTTTAGTAGCAGGGCTACTTCCTTTCGCTGGAAATTACTCATTCAGTAACTTCCTCAATACTCCGATTAGCTCCTTCCAGGATGTCTTGGTTTATCCCGTAGGCATGTTTGTGTTGATGGCACTTGGCCTCAATATTGTGGTCGGAAAGTCCGGAATGCTCGATCTCGGATATGTGGCCTTCTTCGCAATCGGTGCGTACACAATGGCGGTCCTTGGTAAGCACACTCACCTCAATACCTGGGAGATCTTGCCGATCGGGATTGCCTTCGCCATGATCGCAGGCGTCCTCCTCGGCATTCCTACTCTTCGACTTCGCGGCGACTATCTTGCGATTGTGACGATGGGCTTTGGTGAGATCGTTCGTATCACGGCTCTTAATACCCAAAATGTTGGCGGACCAAATGGAATTGCAAATGTTCCTAATCCACCTCGTACCTTTGGCATCGACTTCAACATCATGACTCCAAATTCTTTCTACTGGTTGGTGCTGGCACTCATCCTGCTCACCATCTGGATGATCCGTCGTCTCACCGTTCGCCGTCCCGGCCGCGCGTGGGAAGCGATTCGCCAAGATGAAGATGCTGCCGAACTCATGGGCGTACCTACTCTTAAATACAAGATCTGGTCATTCGTGTTGGGTGCAGGCGTTGGCGGAGCAGCAGGAGTTGTCTATGCATCAAAGACTCTCTATGTATCTCCTGAGGCATTTACCTTCAATATCTCAGTACTAATCCTCTCGTGTGTGGTCTTTGGTGGAATCGGAAATATCTGGGGCGTTGTCCTCGGAGGAGTCTTCTTGGCTTATCTACCAGAACGCATTCGCTTCATCTCCAATGCCCGTCAATTGGTCTTTGGTCTGACCTTGGTAATCATCATGAACTTCCGCCCGGATGGAATCCTTCCTCGCAAAAAGCGCGAGAAAGCCCTGAAGAGCGCAGCTGAGACAGGAGTGAAGTAATGTCTGAAAAACTTCTCGAACTCAAGGCACTCACCAAGAACTTTGGTGGCGTAACTGCACTCAACGCAGTTGATCTCCATATTAATAAGCAAGAGATCTTGGCTCTTATCGGACCTAATGGCGCCGGCAAGACAACTGTCTTCAATATGATCACTGGCGTATATCAGCCGTCATCAGGCGATATCACCTTTAAAGGTAAGTCGATTGTAGGCAAGAAGCGTTTTGAAATTACTCAAGGCGGAATCGCTCGTACCTTCCAGAATATTCGCCTCTGGGGCGATATGACCGCGCTGGAAAATGTCATCACCGCGTCAGATGTTCACAGCAAAGTGGGACTCGTCGGTTCACTCTTCGGTTCACCGCGCTCTCGCAAGACCGAGAAGGCTGCTCGCGCGAAAGCTCATGAGATCCTCGAATTTATCGGAATCGCGGAATACGAAGATCGCCTCGCTCGCAACCTTCCCTATGGCGTTCAGCGTCGTCTGGAGATTGCGCGCGCGATGGGTACAGGGGCTGAGCTCCTGCTTCTCGATGAACCAGCTGCTGGATTTAACCCGCAGGAGAAAGTTGAACTTGCAGCAACTATCAAGCGCATCCGCGATGCCGGTTACACCGTCCTTCTCATTGAACACGATATGTCGCTGATCATGGGTATCTCCGATCGTGTCATTGTCTTGGACTTTGGCGTAAAGATTGCCGATGATCTGCCATCAGTTGTTCAAAATGACCCTAAAGTTATCGAAGCCTACTTAGGAGCGCCTGCCGATGAATCTGGAAATTAAAGATCTACGAGTCTTCTACGGCAAGATCGAAGCCATCAAGGGCATCTCGGTCACAGTCAACCAGGGTGAAATTGTCTCCCTGATCGGCGCTAACGGTGCTGGCAAGACAACAACTCTCAAAACTATTTCTGGCCTGCGGCCAGTCGGCGCTGGCTCGATCAGCTTCGACGGCCAAGATATCTCCAAAATGCCTGCGCACAAGCGCGTGGAACTTGGAATCTCGCAGGCGCCAGAAGGTCGTGGAATCTTCCCGGGAATGACTGTCCTGGAAAATCTTGAAATCGGAAAGTACTTCCGCAAGAACCGCGATGCAGAAATGTCTGAAGACCTTGAGCGCGTCTATAACCTCTTCCCGCGTTTGAAAGAACGTATCAAGCAGGCCGGCGGCACGCTCTCAGGTGGTGAGCAGCAGATGCTGGCTATTGGTCGCGCCCTCATGGCGCGTCCTAAAGTGCTCTTGCTCGATGAGCCTTCCATGGGACTTGCACCGATGATGATTCAAAATATCTTCAACATTATTACTGAGATTAATAAGCAGGGCGTCACGATTCTTTTGGTGGAGCAGAATGCTCAACAAGCACTTCAGCGCGCCGATCGTGCCTATGTTCTCGAAACTGGCAAAGTTGTTAAGGAAGCGAAAGCTTCAGATCTACTTAATGACCCAGCTGTTCGCGCCGCTTATTTGGGAACTGGCGCCGAAAAGGGCCATCACTAGAAATTACTATCGCTGCGCGAGGATGAGGCAGGTGATACGAGCCGTACAGGTTCGTACGCCTGCCTCATCTGTTATTACGATCTCGTAGCAACACATGGTCTTACCGAGAGAGACTGCGGTAGCAACTCCGGTGACATATCCGCTCACAGCCGATTTATGATGAGTGGCATTGATATCCACGCCGACTATGCGACGATCCGCTCCGGCATAGAGCTGGGTGCCGATGGAGCCAAGACTCTCGGCCAGAACGACATTGGCACCACCATGGAGCAGGCCAACTGGTTGGGTATTGCCTTCAACGGGCATCCGACCAACCAATCTAGTGGGGGAGGCTTCGAGTATTTCAATGCCCATCTTCTTATCGAGCGCGCCACTTCCGCGTTCCTTGATGATGGCCAAATAGTCGATTTCTGCACTCATGTGCAGAGTCTAAACCTGAAATCCCAGCACTTTGAGTATCCGCGCCTAGAATCGCACACGTGAGCGAGAAGAAGCGTCTGTTACTGATCGATGGCCATTCGTTGGCCTATCGCGCTTTTTATGCCTTGCCGGTGGAAAATTTCTCTACCGCTTCTGGCCAAGCGACTAATGCAATATATGGCTTTGCCTCCATGCTCACCAATTTGATTCGAGATGAGAAGCCCACACACATTGCAGCCGCCTTCGACGTCTCTCGTAAAACCTTTCGCAGTGAACGCTTCCCCGAATATAAGGCGCAACGCAGCGCCACTCCCGATGAATTTCGATCTCAGATGGGATATCTGCAAGAGCTGGTAACAAATTTTGGAATCAAGCATTTTGCTGTTGAAGGTTTTGAAGCTGATGACATTATCGCGACCTTAGCCAAGCGGGCAGGAGCCGAAGGTTTTGATGTTCTCATCTCAACGGGTGATCGTGATTCATTTCAGTTAATCAATGACTCCACGACCGTGCTCTACCCTAAGAAAGGTGTTGCCGATCTCGCCCGCATGACACCGGCGGCGGTAGTGGAGAAGTATGGCCTCACGCCAGCTCAGTACCCAGACTATGCAGCTCTTCGCGGAGACCCCTCCGATAATTTGCCTTCGATTCCAGGTGTGGGGGAGAAGACAGCTGCAAAATGGATCGTTGAGTATGGCTCGCTCGATGAGCTACTTAAGAACACAGAGAAAATCACTGGAAAAGTCGGCGACTCACTTCGTGCTCATCTTGATGGTGTGAGGCTCAATCAGGAATTAACCACTTTGCGTTCGGATATGGATCTCGGCGCCACCATTAGCTCACTGGAATGGGTAGGGGTCGATGAAGTAAAACTAGCCATCCTCTTTGATATGCTAGAAATCAAGGCCCTCAAAGAACGAATCAAAGTACTTAAGGGCTCCACTGGTACCTCCGCCTCGCCAGCAGAGTTGAAGGGCGCGACTAAGAAAGCGTCGAAACCCGCTGCAATTGCTGAAGGAAAAGAGCTCACTTTTAGAGAACTCTCTGAATTACTTCGCGAGCGAGTTGATCCGATCGCGATTCATTTCTCCTTGATTGAGGGAGAGATTCAAGAGTATTCAGTCGCCCTAGATGCCACAACACTCTACATAGTTCGTTCGGCGCAAATGGGTCCGTGGGCCGTGGATGCTTCCTTGCCGAAATACTTACACGCCTCTAAATGGATAGCTCGCTCCTACCCGCTAGAAGGAATTATCTTCGATACCGAATTAGCCGCCTATCTCATTAATCCCGGTACTCGTAATCTAGAACTTCATGATCTCACCGAGCGGTATCTCGGTATCGTGAATGCCGAAGCCGAAGAATCACTCTTTACTTCCTACGATGGCGCCGGCGCACTCTCCATTTTGGCACTTGTTCCCATTCTGGAGGCGGAACTTAAAGAGCGCGAGATGTTGGCGCTCATGCACGAGCTAGAGATCCCCGTTCTCATTGAATTGGCCAATATGGAGAGCGCGGGAATTGCGATCGATCCCGACAAACTCAACGATCTTTCTGCCTTCTTCCGAGGTGAGGTTGAGCGTGAAACCAAGGCGGCCCATGCTGTCGCTGGACGCGAATTTAATGTGGCTTCGCCTAAGCAATTACAAGTGATTCTCTTTGATGAGTTGAAATTGCCCAAGACGAAGAAGATTAAGACTGGTTTTACTACCGATGCGGAAAGTTTGGATTGGCTCTTTGCTAAAACAAAGCATCCGATTTTGCAACACCTCTTGCGAATTCGCGAGACTAGTAAGTTGGCCACCACCGTCGATGGACTGATATCGGCTATCGAAGATGACGATCGTATTCATACTGTTTTTCAACAGACCGTCACCGCAACTGGGCGGCTCTCATCGACCAATCCCAACTTGCAGAACATCCCCGTTCGGACGGAGGAAGGTCGCAAGATTCGTGATTGCTTTGTCTCGCAGAAGCCATTCGTCACGTTGTTGACCGCTGATTACAGCCAGATTGAAATGCGCATTATGGCGCACCTTTCGAAAGATGAGAGTCTGATTGCCGCCTTTAAGAGCGGTGAGGATTTGCACTCCACAGTTGCATCGATCGTATTCGGAGTTGCTCCTCAGGATGTCGACCCAGAAATGCGTCGGCAAATAAAGGCGATGTCCTACGGACTGGCATATGGCTTATCGGCATATGGACTTGCGCAACAACTCAATCTCTCACCTACCGATGCAGCGGTTTTGATGGATCAGTACTACGCGCGATTTGGTGGCATTCGCGATTACTTGAAGAGTGTTGTAAAAGAGGCTGCCACTAAGGGATATACCGAAACCATTCTTGGTCGCAGGCGTTACTTGCCAGATCTCACTAGTGAGAATCGTGCTCGCCGGGAAGTAGCAGAACGGATGGCGCTTAACGCTCCCATCCAAGGTTCAGCTGCCGACATTATTAAAGTGGCGATGCTGAACGTGGAACGAGCGCTGGCAAGCCAATCTCTTAAATCTCGACTGATACTTCAGGTTCATGATGAATTGATCTTAGAAGTAGCGCCTGGCGAAGAGGAGAGACTTTCGGAGCTCGTGCGACGTGAAATGGGATCAGCCGCAGATCTCACAGTTCCGTTGGATGTAAATATCGGAATAGGTACCAGTTGGGACTTGGCCGCTCACTGACGTTCTCGGGAATCAAGATCGGCAAGAGCTTGAAGA
>CAIXHZ010000024.1 GCA_903919375.1 uncultured Actinomycetes bacterium
ATTGAAGCCGGTGGCTTCCCGATGCAATTTGGAACAATCTCAGTATCCGATGGCATCTCCATGGGACACGAAGGTATGCACTTTTCGCTCGTCTCACGCGAAGTCATTGCCGACTCAGTCGAGACCGTGATGCAAGCAGAGCGCCTCGATGGCATGGTGACCTTTGCAGGTTGCGATAAATCACTGCCCGGCATGATGATGGCAGCAGCTCGTATCGATGTTGCCAGTGTCTTTGTTTATGCCGGATCGACCTTGGCAGGAAATGTGGATGGCAAAGATGTCACGATCATCGATGCCTTTGAAGCGGTGGGTGCATGTGCACGTGGCCTGATCTCACAGGAGCAGGTCGACAAAATTGAACGCGCGATCTGCCCGGGCGAAGGTGCCTGCGGCGGCATGTATACCGCTAACACCATGGCGGCAGTAGGCGAGGCCATTGGCCTCTCCCTTCCAGGTTCTGCATCACCTGCAGCAGTTGATCGTCGCCGCGATGATTACGCCATTAAATCTGGCGCAGCCGTTGTTGAATTAATTCGCAAAGGAATTACCACTCGCCAGATCTTGACGAAGAAAGCATTTGAAAATGCGATCACCGTGGTCATGGCGCTAGGCGGATCTACGAACGCCGTTCTTCACCTCTTGGCGATCGCCAATGAAGCAGAGGTAGATCTCACTCTCGAAGATTTCCATCGCATCGGTTCCAAAGTTCCGCTACTTGGCGATCTGAAGCCATTTGGAAAGTACGTCATGACCGATATCGATCGCGTGGGTGGCATTCCCGTTGTGCTTCGCGCGCTCTTTGATGCCGGATTTATCCATGGTGATTGTTTGACCGTAACGGGCAAGACTATGGCCGAGAACTTGGCCGATATCACGCCGTTAGATCCCGATGGCGATGTTCTGCATGCTGTTAAAAATCCACTTGCACCTGGCGGTGGCATCACCATTCTCGGTGGCTCACTCGCACCCGAAGGCGCAGTCTCCAAGACAGCTGGCGTTGGTGTCGATCACTTTGAAGGACCAGCAAAAGTATTTGAACGCGAACAATCTGCGATGCAAGCACTCGAAGCTGGCGAAATTGTTGCTGGCGATGTAGTGGTGATTCGCTACGAAGGTCCTAAGGGCGGACCGGGCATGCGTGAGATGTTGATGATTACTGGCGCCATCAAGGGCGCAGGACTGGGAAAAACCACCTTGCTTCTCACTGATGGTCGCTTCTCCGGCGGAAGTACCGGCCTCTGCGTCGGCCATGTAGCACCAGAAGCAGTAGATGGTGGACCGATCGCCTTTGTGAAAAATGGCGACCGAATCCGCATTAATGTCATTGATCGCACTTTGGATCTCTTGGTCGATGAGGCTGAAATGGCAGAACGCCGCAAGCATTTCTCGCCCGTACCTCATAAGTACAAGCGCGGGGTCTTGGCCAAATATGCCAAGGTCGTGGGCTCTGCCTCGCAGGGCGCAGTCTGCAGCTAAGGCTTCTGACCTCAAGGTACTTTCCAAATAATGAGATCTCCGTCTCAGGGGTTGACTCTGAGAGCGGGGGCGCGCGAGAATTAGGCCATGACATCATCAGTGGTGATTCGAGAGCGCGCGATCTAGTTCTTCTAGATGGCGTGCTACCCCTCAGTTAAACACTGAGGGGTTTCTCATTTAACCGCAGGTCGAGCGTCGAAGGCAGAGCAGTACCTAACCGAGAGAGGAGATGAACACATGAGCAATTCGCAAATTACGGGGGCAAGTGCGCTCGTCAAATCTTTAGAACATGCTGGCGTCGATGTTATGTTTGGTATCCCGGGCGGTGCAATTCTTCCGGCTTACGATCCCATTTTTGATAGCCCGATCCGACATATTCTGGTTCGTCACGAACAAGGCGCGGGCCATGCCGCTACTGGATATGCCCAAGCAACTGGACGCGTTGGCGTCTGTATCGCCACATCTGGTCCCGGCGCAACAAACCTGGTAACTCCGCTTGCCGATGCACAGATGGATTCGGTTCCGATGGTCGCTATCACTGGCCAGGTTTCCTCCGGTGCAATTGGCACAGATGCCTTCCAAGAGGCAGATATCCGCGGCATCACTATGCCCGTTACTAAGCACAGCTTCTTAGTCACCGACCCTGCCGATATCGCGCGAAGCATCGCTGAAGCTTTCCATATTGCAAGCACGGGTCGCCCAGGCGCAGTCTTGGTGGATATTGCAAAAGATGCGCTTCAGAAAATGACAGATTTTAATTATCCACGCGAAATTTCGCTTAAGGGCTACAACCCAGTGATGGCCCCCAGCGATGCGGCAGTTCGCGATGCGGCACGTTTAATAGCTGAATCCACGAGCCCAGTTCTCTACGTGGGTGGCGGAATTATTAAATCTGCTGCGCATAAAGAACTTCTCAAATTAGCCGAACTCACTGGCGCACCTGTCGTCACAACATTGATGGCACTTGGTGGTTTTCCTGATAGCCACCCACAGCACTTGGGTATGCCGGGTATGCACGGCACCGTTGCTGCAGTAACTGCGCTCCAGAAATCAGATCTCCTTATTACCTTAGGCGCTCGCTTTGATGATCGCGTTACTGGCAAGCTCTCTAGTTTCGCCCCAAACGCCAAGATCATCCATGCCGATATCGATCCAGCCGAAATAGGTAAGAATCGTCGCGCCGATGTTGCACTCGTTGGCGATCTCAAGAACAGCATCGATGCGCTCATTCCTGCTATCAAGCACGAATATAAGAAGTCAAAGCCCGACCTCACTGCCTGGTGGATTCAAGTAAATTCATTCCGCAGTAAATTCCCGTTGGGCTACGACATCCCATCTGATGGCTCACTTTCACCGCAGTACGTCATTGAGCGAATCGGAAAGATCTCAGGACCCGATTCCATCTATGTAGCGGGAGTTGGCCAGCACCAGATGTGGGCATCGCAATTTATTGATTACGAGAAGCCTCGCACCTGGCTCAACTCTGGCGGTCTCGGAACTATGGGCTATGCAGTTCCGGCAGCGATGGGTGCAAAAGTTGGCGCACCTGATACAACTGTCTGGGCGATCGATGGCGATGGCTGTTTCCAGATGACTAACCAAGAGTTAGTGACCTGCGCGCTCAATAACATTCCGATCAAAGTAGCGATCATCAATAACGAGAGCCTAGGTATGGTTCGTCAGTGGCAGACCTTGTTCTACAACGAGCGTTACTCCAATACGCAATTGCACTCCAAGCGCATCCCTGACTTTGCCAAATTAGCCGATGCCATGGGTTGCGTGGGACTCTCATGCGATAACCCTGCTGATGTAGATCGCACCATTGCGCAAGCGATGGAGATCAATGATCAACCAGTAGTCGTGGACTTTAGTGTCTTCCGAGATGCGATGGTCTGGCCGATGGTTGCTGCTGGCGCTTCGAATGATGAGATTGTTGTTGCGCGTTCCATGGCACCGATCTGGGATTCACAGGAGCTCTAAGATGACAACAAATATGAATACCTCATCGCACTCCGCCAAGCACACTCTCTCTATTCTTGTTGAGAATAGCCCGGGCGTACTTGCTCGCGTCTCATCACTCTTCTCTCGTCGCGCCTACAACATTGAGTCCCTCGCTGTCGGACCGACTGAAAATCCAGATTATTCACGGATGACAATTGTTATCGATGTGGAAGCTCATGCACTTGAGCAAGTTGTTCAGCAACTCGATAAGTTGATCAATGTCATCTCCATCACCGAGCTCGATCCTGTGCTCTCAGTTCAACGCGAGCTCTTGCTCGTTAAGGTCTCCACCGATGCGAGCACTCGCTCCCAGGTGCTCGAGACCGTACAACTATTCCGCGCCAAAGTTGTTGACGTTGCACAAGATGCCGTCACCATCGAGGCGACTGGAAATGCTGAGAAGATCCAGGCTTTTCTCAGTGTCCTTGAGCCATATGGCATCTTGGAGCTCGTGCAATCAGGCCTAGTCGCGATCTCTCGCGGCCTCAAGCCTGGCCTCAATGGCAAAAGCGGTAAAAGTACTTCCGAGTAGACAATTAGAATTTCCTCCATATTCACACCGACGAAAGGTAATAAACAAGTGGCAACCAAGTATCACGACGAAGATGCCGATCTATCCATCATCCAATCTAAGAAGGTTGCGGTTATCGGATATGGATCTCAGGGCCATGCTCATGCTTTGAGCTTGCGCGATAGCGGTGTTGATGTTCGAATCGGTTTAGCTGAAGGCTCACACTCGCGCGCAAAGGCAGAGGCGGAAGGACTTCGGGTCCTGAGCGTTGCTGATGCAGTCAAGGAATCTGATGTCGTCATGCTCCTCGCGCCAGATCACATTCAGCGCCACATCTACAACGATTCGATCAAGCCAAACCTCAAGCCAGGTTCTGCGCTCTTCTTTGGACATGGATTCAATATTCGCTTTGGATATATCAAGCCAGAGGCAAATATCGATGTTGCCATGGTTGCTCCTAAGGGCCCAGGCCACTTGGTACGTCGTGAGTTTCAAGCAGGTCGCGGTGTTCCTGTCCTTGTTGCAGTGGAGCAAGATGCAACTGGCAATGCCTGGCCACTTACACTTTCATATGCCAAGGCAATCGGCGGACTTCGCGCCGGCGGAATCTTGACTACCTTTACAGAAGAGTGCGAGACCGATCTCTTCGGCGAGCAAGCAGTTCTCTGCGGCGGTGCCTCACAGCTCGTTCAGTACGGATTTGAAACTCTTGTTGAAGCCGGCTACCAACCAGAAGTTGCTTACTTTGAATGTCTCCACGAACTCAAGTTGATCGTTGACTTGATGTACGAAGGTGGAATCGCCAAGCAGCGTTGGTCAGTCTCTGATACCGCTGAATACGGTGACTATGTCTCTGGTCCACGCGTAATCGATCCTCGCGTCAAGGAGAATATGAAGGCAGTTCTTGCTGATATTAAGAACGGCTCATTTGCTGAGCGTTTTGTTAATGATCAAGAAGCGGGCGCTCCAGAGTTCAAGGCGCTTCGCGCTAAGGGCGAGAGCCATCCGATCGAAACCGTTGGCCGTGAACTTCGCAAGATGATGTCATGGGTCAAGGGCAACAATAAGGATGACTACCAAGAGGGCGTAGCAGCTCGTGGCTAAGCCTGTTGTATTAATCGCAGAGGAGCTCAGCCCTGCAACACTGCAGGCGCTGGGCCCAGATTTTGAAGTGCGCAACTGCGATGGCGCCAATCGCGACGAACTTCTTGCAGCGCTAGCTGCCGGAGTCGATGCAGTACTCATTCGATCAGCCACCAAGATGGATGCCGAAGCGATCGCTGCCGCAAAGGGTCTTAAGGTAATTGCCCGTGCAGGTGTAGGGCTTGATAACGTAGATATTCCTGCCGCAACCGCAGCGGGCGTCATGGTCGTTAACGCACCAACATCTAATATTGTTTCAGCGGCAGAACTCGCCATCTCACTTCTCTTGGCATCGGCTCGCTTCATCTCTCCAGCTCACGCAGCCCTTCGCAATGGCAAGTGGGCACGCTCTAAATACACCGGTGCCGAACTCTTTGAAAAGACGTTGGGTATTGTCGGCTTTGGCCGAATCGGTCAGTTAGTAGCAGCACGCATGCAGGCATTTGGCATGAATGTCATTGCTTATGATCCTTACCTCCAACCTGCTCGCGCTGCGCAATTAGGCGTCAAGCTCGTAGATCTCGATGTGCTCTTAATGAATGCTGATTTCATCACCATTCACCTACCCAAGACTAAAGAGACGGCAAATCTCATCGGAGTTGAAGCGCTTAAAAAAGTTAAGCCATCAGTTCGCATTGTTAATGCCGCTCGCGGTGGCGTACTGGATGAAGCAGCGCTCTATGACGCACTTGTCGAAGGCCGCGTTGCCGGCGCAGGACTCGATGTTTACTCCACTGAGCCATGCACCGATTCACCACTCTTTACCTTGGACCAAGTTGTCGCAACACCGCACCTCGGCGCTTCAACTGATGAGGCTCAAGAGCGTGCTGGTATTGCTGTTGCAGTCTCAGTTCGCAAAGCTCTCGGTGGAGAACTTGTTCCTGACGCTGTTAACGTTAAGGGCGGAGCAATCCATCCAGAGATTCGCCCCAGCTTGCCGCTCGTGGAAAAGATGGCTCAGATTCTCACCTCTATTGCAGGCGAATTGCCAGTCTCATTTGAAGTCCAAGTACGCGGCGACATTGCCGAGCACGATAGTTCCATTTTGGCAACCAGTGCTATCAAAGGCGCGCTCTTTGCTATTGGCACCGAAGATGTTACTTACGTCAACGCCCCTAATTTGGCTGAAGGTCGCACCACTGCTTCAGTAAATACCGATCCCGAGAGCTCGGAATATCGCAGCTTTATTTCACTCCGTGGCGCGCTCAGCGATGGTCGTCAAGTAATTGTCGATGGCACATTGATGGGTATTCGGAAAGTGGAAAAGATTATCAACGTCGAAGGATTTGATCTAGATCTTCCTCCTACCGAAAATCTGCTCTTCCTTCGCTATACGGATAAGCCCGGTGTCGTTGGCCACGTCGGAAATGTGCTCGGAATTTCTGGAATCAATATCGCTGGCATGCAGGTTGCTCGCACCAATGCAGGTGGCGAAGCGCTAATGGCTCTCAATATTGACTCTGCTGTTACCTCCGAAATCGTGGGCAAGATTTCAGAAGAATCTGGCGCCGAATTCGTTCGCGCAGTCACCCTTATCTCGTAAGAAAGTAGAACCCGTCATGTCTAAGAATTTCAACCTTGCAGTCATCGCTGGAGATGGCATTGGTCCGGAAGTAGTTTCCGAAGGAATCAAAGTCCTCGATGCTGTCTCCGCGAAGTATGAGGTTAGCTTTACTAAGACCGAGTACGAACTCGGTGCGAAGTACTGGCACAAGACGGGTGAAACTCTTCCCGAATCTGTCATGGCAGAGATCGCACAAGCTGATGTGATTCTCTTGGGAGCGGTGGGCGACCCTACAGTTCCCAGCGGAGTGCTCGAGCGTGGACTTCTTCTCAAGCTTCGCTTCGCCTTTGATCACTACATCAATCTCCGCCCAGCAAAGCTCTGGCCCGGAACTCATTCACCACTAGCCGGGAATCCAGCAATTGATTTTGTTGTAGTGCGTGAAGGAACAGAAGGACCGTACGTGGGCGCTGGCGGAAGCTTGGCCTACGGAACTGAATTTGAAATTGCAACCGAGGAGAGCCTTAATACTCGCCGCGGCGCTGAACGAGTGATTCGCGATGCCTTTGCTCGCGCCCAAAAGCGTCCCCGCAAGAAACTGACCTTGGTACATAAGAACAATGTGCTTACTCGCGCAGGTGGACTCTGGACCCGCACCTTCAACGAAGTGGCTAAAGAATTTCCTGACATCACCACCGAATACCTTCATGTTGATGCAGCTTCAATGTTCTTTGTTACCAACCCAGAGCGATTCGATGTTGTTGTGACCGATAATCTCTTTGGCGATATTTTGACTGATATTGCCGCTGCCATCTGTGGTGGAATTGGTTTGGCAGCCTCTGGAAATATCAACCCCACCGGTGCATTCCCATCAATGTTCGAACCAGTACATGGCTCTGCCCCTGATATCGCAGGCAAGAACCTTGCCGACCCAACTGCGACGGTTATGTCAGTTGCGATGTTGCTCTCACACCTTGGTTTGCACGAAGCTGCAGCCGATGTTGAGCGCGCCGTAGCTGCAGATCTCTTGACTCGCGGGGATAAGAAGCGCAGCACCTCAGAAATTGGTTCCGCACTTGCCGAGGCCGTGAAGTAAATGAAGATCAATCTCACTCCAAATCCTCAGCCAGCAAGCGATGCTGATCGCGAAGCGAAGATCGCAGCAGGAGGATTTGGAAAGTATTACACCGACAATATGGTGATTGCCGAGTGGAGCGAAGGCACTGGCTGGGGCGATGCCGATCTGAAGGCTTATGGTCCACTTTCACTTGATCCCGCAACATCAGTCTTGCACTACGGCCAAGAGATCTTTGAAGGCATGAAGGCATATACCCAACCCGATGGTGGCGTCTCACTCTTTCGCCCTGAAGCAAATGCGCTTCGTTTCAACTCGAGTGCAAAACGTATGGCACTTCCAGAAATTCCCGTTAAAGATTTTGTCGAGACCGTTACAGCGTTAGTGAAGCAAGATATCAAGTG
>CAIXHZ010000025.1 GCA_903919375.1 uncultured Actinomycetes bacterium
ATCTCAATAATTTCTCCAGCTTTGACGCGACGAAGTAAAACGCTGGCATTCTGACGAAGTTCGCGAACTCCAACAGAGTTACTCTCTAAATTTGTTTTTGACTTCGAAGTGCTCATTAATGCAGAGTAGCACTTTTGAATAAATGCGCTACTTTCGGCAAAAATTCACCTCTTAATTCACCCCTAAGAGGGCTATTTTCATTTTCTAATAGATAGGCACTCGGGGAAAATTTGAGGGTGAGAATCCCTGGCCATAACTCTGACTATGGGGTGAGGGCGCTCTGGCCAGCGCACTATTCACGCTTGGCGAAGGTAATAATTGCCTCTTTTCTGGCTAGCTTTATCGTCTCAATCCCAGCCCAGGTTCTTTACGCTCCCGCAGCTTCTGCGCTCGGGGGGACTGTGGATTCCAAGCCAAATTGCGCTCCAGGAGCGGGCCTTGGCGGAGTCACTAACTCAGTAACCGCGTCAACTAAAGCTGGCGATGGCTGCGTGCTTATTAAATATGTTGTGAGCGGTGTGACCTACTTTGAAACTTATAATTACACGGGCGCGGATCAAACATGGACCGTACCGGTTGGCGTCACTACAGCATCCGTGACAATGATCGGTGCCGGAGGTGGAGGCGCACCTCGCGTACCAGGCGCTGCAGGATCAAATGGTGGTAGTGGTGGCTTTGCAACTGGAAATTATATTTTTACTGCAGGTGATATTTACACAATCATTGTTGGTCAAGGTGGCGGCGGAGTTCTTGGAACATCGAGTGCTGGTTGTTACTACTCACCACTTACATATGGTGGCGGTGGTAAAGGTGGATCTTGTTATCAGGGCGGACAAGCTGGTTATTACGCATCTGGTGGTGGACGTTCTGCGATACGCGCTTCGGGAGCAACTGATGATTTAGCAACTGCAGGTGGCGGTGGCGGTGGAAGTTATTCTGGCGCTGGTGCAAATGGTGGTGGCACAACTGGTTCAAATGGTGGCGGAACCGGGGGAACACAATCTGCTGGCGGAACTGGTGGAACTTCAGGAAATGGCTTCCCTGGTCTTGCTGGTGCAAAGTATTTAGGCGGAAATGCGCGCGACGAAGGCGGAGGCGGTGGCGGTGGTTATTACGGCGGTGGCGGCGGTGGCGACAATACTGGCGGCGGTGGCGGTTCAAGCTTCATCGGAAATTTAACGTCCGCAACTACTTCTGCGCTTCCTGCCGCAGTTGTATTAACTGGCGCAACTTCAATCGTGACGACTACGGGTGTCAATCGAACATTTGCCGTCGACTCTGCCACAGGCGGAACTGGCACAAAGTCATTTACTTACAGCGTTTCACCATCGGCTGCGGGAGTCACGCTCGACACCACAACCACGCTAAATGGCGCTTATATCAAGGTTGATCCCACCGTCCCTGCCGGAACGTACACAATCACACTTTTAGCGTTTGACCAATATGGAATGTCTGATCAAGAGATCGTCTCACTGCTCGTTAATCCACCCGTGTCTGAAACTGCGACCGCTTACACAATCACGACAACTACTGGTCAGCCAATTGCTGACACAGTTTTTGCTACTGGTGGAAGCAGCGCAAAGGCATTTATATTAGTCGGGTCTCCAACTAATGCGGGAATTACTTTAGATACTTCACTTGCATCGACAAATAAAGCATTTCTCAAGGTTTCTTCAGCCGTTGCTCCAGGTACATATTTCGAAACTATTACGGCGACAGACACCGCAACATCAAGTGCCTATGTCGTTATTACAGTAATTGTAAATTCAAAACCAGTTCTTGCAGCTTTCGATCCGGGCCCCATCACAATGGATTCAGGAACCACAACTGTGGATACATTCACGACAACTTTGGGAACTCCTGGCTATAGATACACATTTACGGTGAGCCCAGTCAATGTTGGAATTACATTAGATACTTCGACTACCGATATAGCGCGATTGAGAGTTGCAGCATCGGTTCCTGTCGGAATTTACACTGCAACTGTTTCTGTAACAGATACAACCGGAGCAACAGATTCTGAAACTGTTCAGATCAATGTGGTTTATCCTCGAGTAATCACCCAACCTGCTACTTGTACTCCAGATGCTGGATTCACTAACTGTATTTATGTTGGCTACACCGGAAAGGTGCAGTCATACGCATTGCCTTTCAATCTCTTCCCTGGCCTGCCTGTTCAAATTGAAGAGTGGGGAGCTGGCGGCGGAGGCTCTTATTACACATCTGGATGGACTGGAAGCAACGGTGGAGCCGCTGGTGGATACACGAAAGCCACTCACACCGTTATTAATAGCGGCGAAACATTGACTGTCCTTGTTGGTGAAGGTGGATCATCTCAACAAACAGTTACAACATTTGGTGGCGGCGGTGCTGGCGGTAACGGAAACGGTGGGCAAACTGGATCTAACGGCGGCGGATTAACAGGCGTCTATTTTGGAAGTGATACTTCAACTCCGCTCTTAATTTCTGGCGGTGGTGGCGGAGCCTCGCCTGGCGATGCTGGAGGAGGCAACGTTGCTGGAGGTGGCGGAGCTGCAGGAAATTCTGGAAATAGTGGTGGTACCACGAGCATTGCAGGCAGTGGTGGAACATTGCTTGCCGGAGGCGCAGCTGCTACTTCATATTCAGGTTGCTCAGTTCCACCAACTTCTGGCTCCCGCAACCAAGGTGGATCTGGCGCGGGCGGCGCAGGTGTTGAAGGCGGCGGCGGTGGCGGTGGAGGTTATTTCGGCGGTGGCGGTGGTGCATGTCAGGGTGGACAACAAAATGGCGGAGGTAGTGGCGGTTCCGGTTATGTCTCTCCTTCAAGCATCCAAATTATCACTGCAACAAATGGCGGTAATGGAACGCAGGGATACGTAACGCCGGGTGGCAATACCAGCACTCAATATAAATTGAATGCGGGTCGCGGCGGGTACCACAACTGTGGAACAGTTGCATGCTCCAAGGCTGGAGATGGTCTGGTTGTTATCCAGTGGAATGCAAATCTTCCTGTCATATCTTTTGACTCAAACAGCGCAACAAGCGGCACATCTCCGACGTCAATTACCGAAGTCGACACAATTACCGTCACGCTCCCTGGAAATACGGGCACACTTCTTAAGAATGGTTTTACAGCGGTTCGCTGGAATACCTTGGCAAACGGCACTGGAACCTCCTACTCATTTGGAGACAGTCTCACCACCACATCAAATGTAAAGCTCTATGCCCAATATGGCGCAACGTTGAAGTTTGATCTCAACGGGGGAACTGGAGCAACTCCTTCCGACATCCTTCGCTACGACACAAATACATTTGTCTTACCAAATATTGACTCAAGTACATTTGCATTCACTGGCCTCACATTTACTTCATGGAACACCCGAGCAGATGGCACTGGCACTTTCTATCGCTCAGGCGACACTGTCACTTTGACTCCAACCGGGGGAGTGCAAACACTTTATGCATATTGGGCAGGCCCGCTTGCGGCGACAGGTAGTACTGGAACGACCCTTAAAACAACGGTAACTATTGCAACAAGCGAAACCATTACAGCGCTAAATGGAACCGGTGCGAAACGCTTTGCGCTGACAAGTAGTTCAAACATGAATGGTGGAATTACCCTCGACACTACGACGGCTGCCTCCGGATTTGTGATTTTGAAAGTTTCCAGCAGCACCCCGGTCGATACTTACACCGAAACTATCACCATCACAGATACTGTTGGCTTGACAGTTCGATTTGTTGTCACAGTTCGTGTCAATAACTTCCCGACATTCGCATCGGGAATTATTCAAAATGGACTTGTTCTACATGTTGATGCGGCAAATCCACTGAGTGAAACTGGAACCGGATCTACTTGGTATGACTTATCTGGAAACGGAAAGAACTTCACACTCGCAGGAAGCCCGACCTACACAACGAACAGTGCGGGTGCTCTCAATTTTGATGGAAGTACGCAATATGCCTATAACGCGACTACAACGACACTTGCGAACTTCACGGCATCGGTATGGGCAAAGAGCAACATCATTCCGCCCACTGGTTCTTACTCACCACTTAGCGCCTACTACAACAA
>CAIXHZ010000026.1 GCA_903919375.1 uncultured Actinomycetes bacterium
AAGAACTACAAGAGCTACTAATCCCACCAATACTTTCTTCAAATTCCACTTCACTTCTTTACGTATCCCTTCGGACAAACTGGCTTTAGGGCGGTTACAGATTTAGTGGTCTTCCCTTTAATGCAGGTAATAGTGCTCTTTTTAGCTGCCGGAACAACGGGCTTGGGAGTTGAGGTAACCACTGGTGTTGGAGAAGCACTTGGAGTTGGTTCGGGAGTGGCCGTCGGCGTCGGAGTTGGAGTTGGAGTTGGAGTTGGCGCTGGTGGCGGCGCATCTTGGCTCAGCTTCACCTTAATTGTTGGGCTCGAGTAACCAAATCCCTTTGCAGACATCTTGAGCCAACCATTTGACTCAGTCAGTACCGTGCTTGCAACTTGAGCATTGCCATCATTACTAATAATTTCAACGGATGCT
Source organism: uncultured Actinomycetes bacterium (assembly GCA_903919375.1). Classification (GTDB taxonomy): domain Bacteria; phylum Actinomycetota; class Actinomycetes; order Nanopelagicales; family Nanopelagicaceae; genus AAA044-D11. Next base: position 415 of record CAIXHZ010000026.1, read on the forward strand.
TTCACTGGCGCTGAAGAAAAGTTGTAGATACATCTAGCAACAGTAGATCTGAGTAAGAGATCGTAGGTTCCGACCGCTGGCTTTCCATCTGCTTGATAATGCGGTGAAAGAAGTTTGTAATCAAGTGAACTTGTCGAAGCATTAAACGATGGTGGTCCCGCGCTATAGACAAGTGCATTTGTTGTAACCACACCGGAGAGACCGCCATCGGTGGCGTTACACCGTTGTATATCCACACCTGATTGATTTCCTTGCAAAGTCCTAAATGACCAGAAGGAGTTCGAAGTTGTTGCAGTGTCTTTAGCGAGTGGAAGGAAGAGGTTTGCTAAATCAAATGTATCTGCGTTTGATGGGTCACCAATGATCTTGCCTCCACCCATACCGAATACTCGACCGCTGAATATGTAATCAGATAGATTTTGAGGGAGAGCACTTGTTGGAGTTGAAACTTCCAAAGTTGGAACAATTACCGGATCAGCTTCTACACTGATTACCTGCTGGGAGCCATTTGTGATGGTGATATTTGGAGCAAAGAAACGACCGTGGAACCAACCTGTGAAGCCATGCGTCAATGACATTGTGAACCCGAAGCGATAGCCGGCTGGGAAATCAACCTTTGCGTAACAGAGTTTCGGTTCGTGACCAGCGCAGATACCGCCTAAGGCATTACCGAAAGCATTTGCGCCAAGCCCACTTGTTGCGGTAGCCGAGACAGGTAGTGAGTGAAAGTCGTTCTGCGGATCAGGCTTCTCATCTACGGGTGTGAGAGTCGCCGTCATTCCACCACCAAAAGCAACACTTCTGGTCGCAAGAGCACCAGTTCCTACGATGTTTCCGTTTAAAGCAATATCCAAAAGATAATTTGAATTCCCTGCTGAATTCTTTACACCTGGGATGCTCCAAACCCCACCCAAGCCTTTGCCCAGCGGGATACCCAGAGATGGAATTGCCTCGTAATGTGTGGGATTGTCGCCTGCCACATATTTTACAAACGTACCTTCAGTCTTGTTGCCAGAAGGATCTGTTGCCCACACAGACTTAATGCAATCAACAGTCACATCTGCAAGGCAAGGAGGTAGGTGATTGAAAAAATTGATCGTTGACGCTGCTGAGCAGATCGCATCGTCAAAAGCACTACAAATTTTAAAAGAATGTTCATCACTAGGATTAGTAGAACCAAATATCGCAGGTGGCATAGTTGAGACAAGTACGTTGTCTGAAACTGACAAGGACTGTACTGGATTGTTCTTATCTGGCATTGCAGCCCCATAAGCTCCAACAGCCCCTGTAACAATCAAAAGAGCGGATCCAGTTACCGCAATGATTTTTCTCAGATGCATTTGTTAATTAATTCCTTTACTTAACCTTGTAGCCTTTAGGACAGGTTTTAAGAACGGTGCGTAATGTGGTCTTGCCTTTAACGCAGGTGATGATCGTTTGTTTTACTGGGGCAGGCTTGGCGGCAACAGA
>CAIXHZ010000027.1 GCA_903919375.1 uncultured Actinomycetes bacterium
CGACCCCACTGGCCTCTTTACTACCCGCCATGCCGAACCCGTTCCAGGAACGTGTGTCACCGTCACCCTCGAAGGTCGCCGCCCATTATTGGCCGAAATTCAATCCCTCGTAGGCGCGCCAGCTTCCGAAGGCCGCGACTTTGGAAACGCCCGCAGAGTGACATCAGGCCTCGATAACCCGCGCACCGCGATGACTTTGGCAGTGCTTGAGCATCGCGCCAATATTCGCACCTCTGGCCGCGACGTCTATGTTGCAACAGTTGGTGGCATGAAGATCAACGAGCCCTCGGCCGATCTAGCTGTAGCTCTCTCTGTTGCTTCCGCCGCAAAAGGCTTATCTCTCCCCTCTGATTTAGTAGCAATCGGCGAGGTCGGACTTGCTGGTGAGATTCGCAAGATCACTGGCGCCGGCCAACGTATTCAAGAAGCTGCACGTCTTGGCTTTAAACGAGCAATGGTTCCGGCCGGTAGCGATCTGAAAATAGCTGGCATGGAGATCATGGAAGTAGCACGACTGGAGCAAGCAATTGCCCGCGTCAAAATCAACTAGCGCACTTCTTATTCGATGGTTTGAAGAGAACCAACGCGATCTGCCTTGGCGCAAAACAACTCCATGGGGCGTACTCGTCTCCGAATTTATGTTGCAGCAGACTCCCGTCAATCGCGTTCTACCCGTATGGAATGAATGGATGCATCGCTGGCCAACACCAGCAGATTTAGCTGCTGCGCCAAAACCGGAAGTTATCAAAGCCTGGGGACGGCTTGGCTATCCCCGTCGTGCGCTGCGATTACATGAGAGCGCGAAAATAGTTGCCACCATCCATAACAACCAAGTTCCTCGAAGTCGCGAAGAATTAATAGCCCTTCCTGGCGTGGGTGATTACACCGCAGCGGCGATTGCTGCCTTTGCTTTCGGTGAACCAACTCTGGTTTTAGATATCAATATTCGCAGATTTTTTGCGCGGTATTTTGATGGCGAGCAGTTTCCAACTGCAGCGCCTTCACAAGTCGAACGCAAACTTCGATTTGAATTAATTCCCGATAAACAGGGCGATATCTGGGCTGCTGCCACGATGGAATTTGGCGCTCTCATTTGCACTTCGAAATCTCCATTATGTGGTGAGTGTCCGCTTAAAAACCAATGCCAATGGCGCGCACTGGAATACCCCGAAGGAGTTCCAATAAAGAAGCAGGCGAAATTCACGGGCAGCGATCGTCAATGCCGTGGCACCGTCATGGGCTATCTGCGCGAAAATGAAAAAGCTACCTTGGCCAAGCTCGCACCACTCTGGCCCGAACAATCACAACTCGAAAAAGCCCTAAAAACGCTTATTGCCGATGGCCTCATTGAGACCACCGGCAAAAGCTACCGACTAGCGGGTTAATTACTTCTCTGCTGGCGCTTCGGCAAGATCCTCTGGGGTATCTGGCAACTCTGCCTTGGTGACGCCCTTGAAGGTGAAGATCTCGTTCTCACCCTCCATGGTGGTGTCGATCAAAGTGATCTCCCCCGCCTTTACATCACCGAAAAGAATTTTCTCTGAGAGAACATCTTCGATTTCGCGCTGGATAGTGCGACGCAGTGGTCGGGCGCCAAGAAGTGGGTCGTAACCCTTCTTTGCAAGCAACGCCTTTGCAGTTGTGGTGAGTTCGATTCCCATATCGCGGGCGCGCAAGCGCTCATCCAAGTTAGCAATCATGAGGTCAACGATCTGAATGATCTCTGCCTCGGAGAGCTGATGGAAGACGATGATGTCATCGATACGGTTAAGGAATTCAGGACGGAAGTGAGTTTTGAGCTCATCCGAAACCTTTGCCTTCATGCGTTCGTAATTGCCGAGTGCATCCGATGAATTATGGAAACCAAGTCCGAGTGACTTGGAGATATCGCGAGTACCGAGGTTGGTAGTCATGATGATGATTGTGTTTTTGAAATCGACTACTCGACCTTGTGAATCGGTAAGGCGACCATCTTCAAGAACCTGAAGAAGTGAGTTAAAGATATCGGGGTGAGCCTTTTCAACTTCGTCGAAGAGGACTACGGAGAATGGCTTGCGACGGACTTTCTCCGTCAACTGACCGCCCTCGTCGTAACCGACAAAGCCTGGAGGTGCACCGAAGAGGCGTGAGGCAGTGTGCTTCTCGGAGTACTCAGACATGTCGAGCTGAATGAGCGCATCGGAATCTCCGAAGAGGAACTGTGCGAGTGTGCGAGAAAGCTCAGTCTTACCGACACCGGATGGACCAGCGAAGATAAATGAACCGCCTGGGCGCTTAGGATCTTTGAGACCTGCGCGAGTACGGCGGATCGCTTGTGAGAGCGCCTTAATCGCTTGATCTTGTCCGATAACGCGACGATGGAGTTCATCTTCCATACGAAGCAGACGTGATGTCTCAGCTTCGGTGAGTTTGAAGACCGGAATTCCAGTAGCAGTGGAGAGAACTTCTGCAATCAACTCTTCGTCAACAACAGCAACGACATCGAGATCGCCTTCCTTCCACGCCTTCTCTGCCTCGGCGCGCTCCGCAATGAGTTTCTTCTCATTGTCGCGAAGTGAAGCTGCCTTCTCGAAGTCTTGGGAATCAATTGCAGATTCCTTCTCCTTTCGAGCATCAGCAATCTTGTCATCGTAGGCACGAAGCTCTGGTGGCGCCGTTAAGCGACGAATACGTAGTCGTGAACCCGCTTCGTCGATCAAGTCGATCGCCTTATCTGGCAAGAAGCGATCGGCGATGTAACGATCGGCAAGAGTTGCGGCAGCGACGAGTGCATCATCAGAGATTGAGACTTTGTGATGTGATTCGTAGCGATCGCGTAGGCCCTTGAGGATGGCGATCGTGTGTTCAACGGTTGGTTCAGAAACTTGGATCGGCTGGAAGCGACGCTCGAGCGCAGCATCCTTCTCGACATGCTTGCGATACTCATCGAGTGTGGTCGCACCGATTGTCTGGAGTTCACC
>CAIXHZ010000028.1 GCA_903919375.1 uncultured Actinomycetes bacterium
AAAGTCCTTTAAATTCGCTGATGTTACGCAATATTTACATGGAATTGAGCGCATCTGCGAGCGCTTTGCACCTTACCTGCTTTGCTCCCTTGCACAGGGGCCTTGCATAGAGAGGGTTAGCGCTCCGGAACTGAATCAGGGGAAATAACCGCCTGCGCTACCGCTTTCATACTCATCCGTCGGTCCATAGCCGCTCGCTGAATCCAGCTAAAGGCTTCAGGTTCAGAGAGGTTGAGTGCGGCCATCAAAATTCCTTTTGCGCGGTCAATAACTTTGCGCGTCTCTAGGCGCTCGTGCAGATCGGCTACTTCATCTGCGAGCGCCTTCATCTGCGAATGGCGGCTTACTGCAATTTCAATGGCCGGGACGAGATCGGAGATGGAGAAAGGTTTAACGACGTAGGCCATCGCACCGGCATCGCGGGCCCGCTCAACGAGTTCGCGCTGGGAAAAAGCGGTCAACATCAGAACTGGAGCGATATCGATAATTGCTGCAGCGGCCGTAATGCCATCCATCTCGGGCATTTTCACATCGAGAATAGCTAAATCGGGACGATGTTCGGTGGCGAGTGCGACCGCTTCAACACCATTGGTTGCTTGTGCCACTACCTGATAGCCAGCCTCAATGAGCATCTCAACAAGATCCAAGCGAATGATCGCTTCATCTTCGGCCACGAGAATGCGCACAGGGGTGCTGGAATCTACCTGGGTGCTCATGTGCCTCGAGTCGGATTTGAACCGACACTGTGCGGATTTTGAGTCCGCCCTCTCTACCGTTGGAGTACCGAGGCGTTATCCCGAAGTATAACGGGGCGATCGCCCTCCTCAGAAATTGCTGACTAGAACTCGTTACGAACGATAGGCAGCAGCAGTGCCGTCCACGGCATCGCCCACGCGGTGTACGCGCATGGCGTTAGTGGAGCCAGGGATTCCTGGAGGCGAGCCAGCGACTATAACAACGCTCTCGCCTTTTTGGACGCGACCACTTTCAATGAGGAGTGCATCGACCTGCTTGACCATTGCATCGGTGGTATCGACCGTGGGTGAGATTAATGAATCTACGCCCCAGGTGAGAGCCAACTGGTTATAGACCTCGGTCACGGGAGTAAGTGCCAAGATAGGAATAGGTGAACGAAGGCGCGACATGCGTCGAGCCGAATCACCGCTCTGCGTAAAGGCAACAAGCAGCTTTGCGCCAAGGATTCCGCCTACTTCGGTCGCTGCCTTGGTGATGGCTCCGCCCTTAGTATCTGGCGCAGCTAAGAGCGCAGGAATGCGATGGAGCATCTCTTCTTCGGTGCGCTCAATGATGCGCGCCATAGTTGCTACCGCTTCAATTGCAAACTCGCCCACTGACGTTTCGCCCGAGAGCATGAGTGCATCGGCGCCATCGAGAACGGCGTTGGCACAATCTGTTGCCTCTGCGCGTGTGGGGCGAGAGTTGGTGATCATGGAGTCGAGCATCTGAGTTGCAACGATGACTGGCTTAGCAGCTGCGCGAGAGAGTTCGATGCAGCGCTTTTGAACAAGTGGAACCTCTTCAATCGGCATCTCTACGCCAAGGTCGCCGCGGGCAACCATAATTCCATCGAATGCAGCAACGATCTCCTCGAGCGCATCGACAGCCTGTGGCTTCTCAATTTTGGCGATTACTGGTCGGCGAATTCCCTCTTGATCCATGATCGCATGGACATCGATGATATCGGCAGCGTTGCGGACAAAGGAGAGGGCGATGAAATCGGCGCCAGCGCGTAGACCCCAACGCAGATCTTCCTTATCTTTCTCAGAGAGTGCAGGAACAGATACTGCGACACCGGGAAGGTTGATGCCCTTGTTATTGGATACGGCGCCAGGTTCGATGCACTTAGTAACAACATCGTTGCCCTTTACTTCAACAACTTCAACGGTGACTTTGCCATCGTCGATAAGAATGCGATCGCCCGGCTTACAATCACCAGGTAGCCCCTTGTAGGTAGTTCCGACTCGTTCTTTCGTGCCAGGAACTTCATCAGTTGTGATGGTGAAGATATCGCCGCGGGCAAGTTGGTGTGGTCCATTTTCAAAACGAGCGAGACGAATCTTTGGACCTTGCAGGTCAACGAGAATCGCAACGGGCTTACCCGCCTTGGCAGCTGCTTCACGAACACGATCAAGTCTGGCTTGGTGCTCGTCATATCCGCCATGAGAGAGGTTAAGGCGGGCCATATTCATTCCCGCATTAAGAAGTTCTAGGACTTTTTCTGGGGCCTCGACTGCTGGGCCCATGGTGCACACAATTTTCGCTCTACGCATGATCGTAACCTTAGCCTAATTAGGAATTGAACTGGTGGGTAACCCCTATCGCGGGAGCGAAAACCCCCGCGATAAACGAATATTTATGCCAGTAGTTGTCGAGTGGTGGGTTCGATGGGAGCAGGAAGTTGCGTCTCCCCCATCAGATATTCATCTACTGCTGATGCCGCAGATCGGCCTTCTGCAATTGCCCAGACGATCAATGATTGTCCGCGGCCAGCATCGCCTGCAACAAAGACACCTTCGACAGTGCTCTGGAAATCACCTGCGCGCTTGATATTTCCTCGCTCATCGAATTCCACTTCAAGCTGTGACAAGAGCGGGCTCTTTTCAGGACCAACAAAGCCCATCGCAAGGAATACTAGATCAGCAGGAATCTCGCGTTCGGATCCTTCAACCTTTTCAAATTTTCCATTGATGAGTTCTGTCTCGACCAACTTAATCGCGCGTAGTTTTCCAGCACCATCGCCGAGGAACTCTTCGGTGGAAACTGCGTACATGCGTTCGCCGCCCTCTTCATGTGCACTGCTTACTCGATAGATCATCGGATAGGTAGGCCATGGCTGGGAGGATGGGCGCTCCTCTGTGGGGCGCGGCATAATTTCTAGTTGAGTCACGCTGGTAGCGCCCTGACGGATTGCAGTTCCTAAACAATCGGCGCCAGTGTCGCCACCGCCCAAAATAACAACGTGCTTACCGGCTGCGTTAATAGGAGCTTCTTCTTTTAACTCACCCAGACCTTGCTTATTTCCCCAAGGCAAATATTCCATAGCCTGGTGGACTCCACTGAGTTCACGTCCTGGAACCTTGAGATCTCGCCAATTGGTTGCTCCAACCGCGAGGACAATCGCATCGTACTTAGCCCGAAGGGCTGAACCAGTCAGCTCTCCTCCGACATCGACACCAGTGCGGAAGCGAGTTCCTTCTGCCTCCATTTGATAGATGCGTCGATCGAGAATTGCCTTCTCCATTTTAAATTCTGGAATTCCATATCGCAGCAGACCACCCACGCGATCAGCGCGCTCGTAGACAACAACAGTGTGGCCAGCGCGCGTGAGTTGTTGCGCCGCCGCAAGTCCTGCTGGACCTGAGCCAATAACTGCAACGGTCTTACCGCTAATGCGATCGGGGTGCAGTGGAGTTACTACGCCATTTGCAAATGCCTCTTCAATGGTGCGAAGTTCGACTTGCTTGATGGTAACTGCGTCGGCATTTATGCCGACAACACAAGCAGTCTCGCAGGGAGCTGGGCAGAGGCGACCTGTGAATTCCGGGAAGTTATTTGTTGCGTGCAAGCGAGCAATCGCACTCTGCTTTTCGCCACGCCAAATGAGATCGTTCCATTCAGGAATGAGATTTCCGAGTGGGCAACCGTTGTGGCAGAACGGAATCCCACAATCCATGCAACGGCCAGCTTGCTTTTGGAGATCGCCAAAATTCTGCTCGTTGTAGACCTCTTTCCAATCTTTGATGCGCACATCAACCGGACGGCGAGTCGGTGTCGCGCGTTCGGTGGTGAGAAATCCTTTTGGATCAGCCATTTATTGCCTCCATGATTGCTTGATCTGCGGGTACGCCATCACGTTCTGCTTGAGCAATGACCGCAAGAACGCGGGCATAGTCACGAGGCATCACGAGTGAAATCCGACTCTTTGCGCTCTCCCAATCGGCGAGAAGTGCATGAGCTACTGCTGAACCCGTTTCGGCATCGAATGCTGAAAGCAGGGCACGTAGTGGCTCCTCTTGATCGGCAGGAAGGGCCAAGACATCGACCATTTCGCCATTCACTAAGCGAGGATCGAGATCGAGAACGAAGGCACGACCACCGGACATTCCGGCAGCAAAGTTGCGACCGGTTTTACCGAGAATAACCGCGGTGCCACCTGTCATGTATTCGCATCCGTGATCACCCACTCCCTCAACGATCGCAGTTGCGCCAGAGTTGCGAACGCAGAAGCGCTCACCCACCATGCCGCGAATCATGATCTGACCTGAGGTAGCGCCATAGCCGATGACATTTCCAGCTATGACATTCTCTTCGGAGTTGAAGGTTGCCTTCTCATCTGGTTGAACGATGATTCGTCCACCCGAAAGTCCCTTACCGACATAGTCATTTGCATCGCCATACATGCGAATGGTGATTCCTTGGGGCAAGAAGGCGCCGAGTGATTGTCCAGATGAACCATGGAAGGTGATGTCGATCGTTCCCTCGGGTAGACCCGATCCACCATGGCGACGAGTGACTTGCGAGCCAAGCATCGTTCCGGCAGTGCGATTCACATTCTGAATGGGAAGTGCAATCTTTACCGGCGTGCGATTTTCCAAGGCATCCTTGGCAAGTTCGATCAACTTATTGTCGAGCGCGCCCGCCAATCCATGATCTTGAACAGTGGTGTTAAAGCGTGGTGCATCAGTGGCAAAGACAGGTGCTTGAAGAAGCGGCGCTAAATCAAGACCGCTCGCCTTCCAGTGATCGACCGCAACGCGCGTATCGAGAACTTCAACTTGGCCGATCGCCTCCGCCAAGGTTCGGAAGCCAAGCTTGGCGAGCCACTCGCGAACTTCTTCAGCTATATATTCAAAAAAAGTTTCGACGAACTCTGGTTTGCCAGAGAAGCGGGCACGAAGTTCAGGGTTTTGAGTTGCAACTCCCACAGGGCAAGTGTCGAGATGACAAACGCGCATCATGACGCAGCCAGAGACGACCAGCGGCGCGGTTGCGAAGCCAAATTCTTCGCCACCCAAGAGCGCGGCAATGACAACATCGCGGCCAGTTTTCATCTGACCATCAACTTGGACAACGATGCGATCGCGCAGGCCATTGAGCATCAAAGTTTGCTGCGTCTCAGCCAAGCCAAGTTCCCAAGGCGCACCGGCATGCTTAAGAGATGTCAGAGGTGATGCGCCAGTTCCGCCATCATGTCCAGAGATCAGAACAACATCGGCATGAGCTTTGGAGACACCAGCAGCAACGGTTCCGACTCCTACTTCAGCCACCAACTTCACGTGAATACGCGCTTGGTTGTTAGCGTTCTTCAAGTCGTGAATAAGTTGAGCGAGATCTTCAATGGAGTAAATATCGTGATGAGGAGGTGGTGAAATCAGACCAACGCCAGGAGTTGAATATCGAACTTTGGCGATCCATGGATAGACCTTGCCGCCAGGAAGCTGTCCGCCCTCGCCAGGCTTTGCGCCTTGCGCCATTTTGATTTGAATATCGTCGGCATTAACCAAATACTCACTTGTCACACCAAAGCGGCCACTGGCAACTTGCTTAATTGCTGAACGCTTCGAATCGCCATTAGCCATCGGGAGATAGCGTTCGGGGTTCTCGCCGCCTTCACCAGTATTGGATTTTCCGCCAATCCGGTTCATGGCAATAGCGAGCGTCTCATGCGCTTCGGCAGAGATGGAGCCGTAGGACATGGCGCCGGTGGCAAAACGCTTGATGATCTCCGAAATTGGTTCGACTTCATCGAGCGCAATTGCCGGACGTACTCCCTCTTTAAAGGTGAAGAGGCCACGAAGGGTCATCAACTTATGTGATTGATCATCAATCTTCTGGGTATAGCGCTTGAAAATGTCATAACGCTTAGCGCGTGTGGAGTGCTGCAAAGTAAAGACCGTCTCTGGATCGAAGAGATGTGGCTCACCTTCACGGCGCCATTGATATTCACCGCCAATGGGAAGTCGCTTAGTACCAGGAACTTCGCCGCCAGGTGGATAGGCGATGTGGTGACGCTTGATTGTCTCCTGCGCAATTGTGTCGAGCGAGACTCCGCCGAGGCGAGAAGTTACGCCGGTGAAGTACTCATCGACAACTTCCTTAGAGAGGCCAATAGCTTCAAAGACCTGTGCGCCAGTGTAGGAAGCGATGGTCGAGATACCCATCTTGGACATTACTTTCAGGACACCCTTGCCAAGCGCCTTGATTAAGTTTGCAACCGCCTTCTCTGGCGTGATTCCAGAAATGACACCTTGTCGAACGAGATCTTCAGCTGATTCCATCGCAAGGTAAGGATTAACGGCAGCTGCGCCAAAGCCAACGAGAAGAGCAATGTGGTGGACTTCGCGGACTTCGCCAGATTCAACAACAAGCCCCACCTTGGTGCGAGTCTTCTCACGAATCAAATGGTGATGAACGGCAGCGGTAAGGAGAAGTGATGGGATTGGCGCTTCTTCGGAATCGCCATCGCGATCTGAAAGAACAATGATGTGGGCGCCGTCAGCGATTGCCTGGGAAACTTCGTGGCGAATCTCTTCCAAGCGTTCGGCGAGAGCCACTCCTCCACCTAGTACAGGGAAGAGCCCACGAACAACATGTGATCCGAAACCGGGTTGATTTCCATCTTCGTTGACGTGAATTAATTTCGCTAGCTCATCATTGTCGATGACCGGAAAGTCGAGTGAGATCTGACGGCATGAGGCCGGACCTGGATCGAGCAAATTGTGCTCGGGGCCGATACTTCCGCCAAGTGACGTAACGAGCTCTTCGCGAATCGCATCGAGTGGTGGATTCGTTACTTGAGCAAAGAGCTGGATGAAGTAATCAAAGATTAATCGTGGCTTATCCGAGAGCGCAGCAATGGGGGTATCTGTTCCCATGGAACCGAGCGCCTCTGCACCTGCTTTAGCCATAGGGGTAAGGAGGATGCGAATCTCTTCTTCGGTATATCCAAATGCGCGTTGGCGACGTAGAACCGATGAGTGCGGATAGATGATGTGCTCACGTGCTGGCAGATCTGCCAAGCGAACGAGACCATCCTTCAACCATTGGCCATAGGGAGCTGCTTCGGCGAGCGAATTCTTGATTTCACTATCGTCGATGATGCGACCTTCTTCGATATCAACCAAGAACATGCGGCCAGGCTGCAACCGTCCCTTGCGCGCAATATTTTCGGGCGCAATATTGAGCACGCCAACTTCGCTAGAGAGAATAACTAAACCATCTTTTGTTACCCAGTAACGAGATGGGCGAAGTCCATTGCGATCCAAAACTGCGCCGACCTGATGGCCATCGGTGAAGGTGACACACGCTGGGCCATCCCAAGCCTCCATCATGGTGGCATGGAACTGGTAGAACTCGCGCAACTTCGTTGGCATGGTTGCATGGTTCTCCCATGCCTCAGGGATCATCATCAAAATTGAGTGTGGAAGCGATCGACCACCGAGGTAGAGAAGTTCGAGCACTTCATCGAAGGAAGCAGAATCGCTACCCGAAGTGTCAACGATCGGGAAAAGTCGAGTGATATCACCAGGGATGAGATCGCTCTGGAGAAGTGTTTCGCGGGCACGCATCCAGTTGCGGTTACCTTTAACGGTATTGATTTCGCCGTTATGTGCGATGAAACGATAGGGGTGAGCAAGTGGCCACGACGGGAAAGTATTTGTGGAGAAGCGCGAGTGAACAAGTGCGAGGGTTGAGGTGATGCGTGGATCAGAGAGATCTGTGAAGAATTCCTCGAGTTGGCCAGTGGTGAGCATGCCCTTGTACACGATGGTGCGTGATGACAGCGATGGGAAATAAACTGGGAAGTTATGTTCAACTCGCTTGCGGAATGCAAAAGAAAGGCGATCTAGAACGAGATCACGTTCGCCGTTCTTGCCGGCCAGAAAGATCTGTTCAAAACGAGGCATAACTGAGAGCGCAGTCTTTCCGAGTGAATCCGACTTAATGGGGAGATCGCGCCAACCTAAAACGGTGAGACCTTCTTCGGCTGCAATTTTTTCTAACTCTGCGCGATCGATAAAGGATGGTTCGATAAAAGCAATACCGGTGGCATATGCGCCAGCATCGGGAAGGGTAAAAGTGGAGATTGCGCGATAGAAGGCATCAGGAATAACAATGAGAATTCCAGCACCGTCGCCGCTATCCGGTTCAGCGCCGGTAGCACCGCGATGTTCCATATTGCGAAGCGCTTCGAGAGCTTGCGCGACAATTTCGTGAGTTGCTTTTTTATTGAGGGTTGCAACCATGGCAACACCACATGCATCGCGCTCATCGCGTGGGTCGTAGAGACCTTGCGCGGATGGAAAAGCAGAGTACTTAGGAAAAGTTGTCACGATCGCTCCTGATGAACGGTCGGGACGACGATGGCCCAACTAGCTGTTGACGTACTGCACTCCTACCGGTGGTAGGCGGTGGGAAATCCTAGCAATTAGAGGGCTTGGGAGTGAAACAAATGTCCGATTCCAGCGGTAATTGCCATGCCGATCGCGCCGCCTATGAGCACGCGAAGAGTGGTCTTGATAAGCGGGGAACCGGCAGATTTTGCGCTTACTACGCCTGCCACGCCTAGCCCGATGAGAGTAAAGGATACGATCGAGATCACACGCGTACCAGGGGTTGATGGGATCGCGCCAAGCAATGGGATCGCCCCACCCAAGGTGTAGCTAATGGCGGAGGCAAGTGATGCTTGAACTGGCCGCGCCTTAGTATGGTCGAATTGACCGAGCTCGTCCCGCAAATGTGTAGCTAACGCATCATGTTCAGTTAATTTGATAGCAACTTCGGATGCGAGCGTACGATCTAATCCACGCTCCATGTAAATGTGTGTCAACTCTTCGAGTTCACCCTCGGGATCTGTCGCTAAATGTTCAGCCTCCATCTTGCGATCTGCTTCCTCGATATCCGATTGCGAATAGACCGAGATGTACTCGCCAACTGCCATCGACATTGCGCCCGCGACAATTCCGGCTACACCAACAGTCCACAGGAGGTGTGAACTCTTGGAGGCTGCTGCCACGCCAATCATCAATGATGCCGTGGCAACCAAGCCATCATTTGAGCCTAATACTGCTGCGCGCAGCCAGCCCGAACGATGGACTTTGTGATGGAGGTTGCGTTGATAGACATCTTCAATACCCATACTCCTATATTACCGCCTTCGCATTATTCTTCGCCCGGGCGCGACGTCGTCCGAGTACCAGAAGGGACAGGGCCGTCGCGAAGACCACGAGATCTACCCACAAGTTGATGCGGGCGCCCAAGAATCGGTGGGAGTCATCGATCCGAAGTAACTCCATCCAAAACCGGCCAAAGGTATAGAGGAGAACATAAAAGAGAAATTCCTCGCCGGCCCGTCTCTTCCAAAGAGAGCCATATCGAATAATGATCAGCGCGCTGATAAAACACCAGATCGCCTCATAGGCAAAGGTCGGCTGGAATGTAGCGAAATTTTCATAACCCGGAACTCGGTCGACACTTGGGATCGATAACCCCCACGGCAGAGTTGTCGGTTTGCCGTAAAGCTCACCGTTAAACCAGTTTCCCAATCGACCAATGCCTTGAGCGATAAGAAGCGCAGGCGCAAGGGCATCGGCGAAAATTGCAAAAGTTGATGTGCGCTCCTTTTTGCGAAAAGCGAGGTAGGCCGCTGCCGTTCCCAGTGCAATCGCTCCCCAGATCCCCAGGCCACCTTCCCAGACCGCAAAAGCTCGCCATGGATCTCCCCCGGCGCCAAAATATCGATCAGGAGATGTGATGACGTGATAAAGCCGGCCGCCGACAATCCCGGCGGGGATTGCATAGAGCGCAACTTCCGAGAGGTCGCTGCGAAGGCCGCCCATATTTTGGTAGCGCCTGCCCCCTACCCATAGCGCTGTCAAGGTTCCTGCCAAAATACAGAGCGCATACATATGGAGAGAAAAAGGGCCAACCCCCACCACAGATATGGAGGGGGTTGGAATAAAGCGATACATAAGTGAGTTAGAGATGAATTCCTGCATCACTCAATGCTTTTTTAAATGCGGTGCTATCCATGTACTGAGTCTTGCGATCGATCTCTTTACCGTTCACAAAGACAGTTGGTGTCGCATTAACGTTCTTTGAAGAAGCATCCGCTTCAATATTCTTGGTCCAGTTCACATAATTTCCGTTAGTTACACAGGTCTTGAACTTGTTATCTGTGAGACCAACTGAACTTCCGAGAAGGATGAGGTAATCGTTGGTGATGGTTCCGGAGTTCTCGTGCGCAGGTTGGTTGGCGTAGAGAGCGCTATGCGCTTCAAGGAAGCGACCCTCGTCTGCGGCACAGGCAGCCATATTGGCGGCAAGGATCGACTCAGGTCCAATAAATGTCATGGGATGGAAGACAACCTTTGCCTTACCGCTTCGAGCGAGCTGATTGATGTAGCTATTGTTGAGGCTCTCAAATGCTTGGCAAATGGGACATTGGAAGTCCTCGTAGAGATCGATACGAGGTGTTGCGCTGGTATTAAAAGTGATGCCATATCCATCGGTCTTGGAAGCGATCGAAGGAGAGGAAGCTAAGTTATTTGTCTTATTGCTGGCGATACTAAATCCCACGCCAACGATAGCGACAAGCGCGATCATTCCGATAACTAGATTGCGAGTGAAATTATCTTTCTTCGCTACTGAATTTTTCTGTTGCTTAGCCATCTACATCTACCTCGCTCGGATCGTTGTCTCTCGTGTTAACTCTATCTCTGGGTGGAACTTTACCTATAGGAATGGCCTAAATGGCTCACTTACTTATCAAGCGCCCACTTGCCCTGCGGATGTCGCGTGAGATGCATCCCAATAACCAAGAGCCCTAGGTCGCGAGCGATCTCCTGCACATATTTCGTATGCCCAGCAGCGACGCTTCCCCCGCCACCGAAACAACCACAATCGATGGAAAGACCTCTTGTCCAAGCCTGCGATATGGCGATAATGAAGATGCCCATGAGGATCGCTGAAATCCAGGCAGAAGCCTTCACTCCTACGCCGAGGACAAGGAGAAGGGCTACGGCCATCTCGATCCACGGCAGCGTGTAACCCAGAATAGCTGCGACATGGGCTGGCAAAATTCGATAAGCCTGAACTGCCATCCGAGCCTCAGCTGCATTGCGGGCTTTAAGAATTCCAGCGGCAAAGAGAACCCCACCAATAATGAAACGATCGAGCGTTGTATTCCACTCAAGCAGTTGCGGCTTCACCCGCGTCGCCACCAAGAAAAGAATTCCGATAACAACTGCAAAGTTAGTCAGTGTGGTTGCGCTCATAATTAACGACGAACTCCTTCAGCCAGGCTCTGGGCCAAAGCCGTTACTTTTGCTAGACCTTCATGGATCGATGAACTCTCCTGCAGCTGACGGATAAAGGCCGATCCGACGATCACGCCATCGGCATAGGCAGCAACTTCGTGTGCCTGCTCCTTTGTGGAAACGCCAAGTCCTACTGCTACTGGTGTATCTGTCGTGGAGCGGATACGAGCCACCAAATCGCGGGCGCTGCCAGAGACCGACGTTCGCGTACCGGTCACACCCATCAAACTTGCGGCATAAACAAATCCTGAACATTGGGAAGTAACTAGTGGCATACGTGCTTCGCTTGTGCTGGGAGCCACGACATAAATCCGATTGATCTCATTACTTTCTGATGCACTCTTCCAACCCGCTGACTCCTCGACGGTGAGGTCGGGAGTAATAACTCCAGAGCCACCGCGCCGTGCGAGTTCGGCAGCAAATTTTTCTACGCCGTAGCGCTCGATCGGATTCCAATACGTCATGACAACGGCCGGAACGCCCATCGCCACGGTTGCTTCCACAATATCAAAAACATCCTGTGCGCCAGTTCCATTTTCCAATGACAATTCCGCAGCAGCTTGAATTACTGGACCATCCATAACTGGATCGCTATAGGGATAACCGATTTCGACCGCATCTACTCCGCCATCAACCATCGCTTGAATAGCTTGAATGCATTCTTCTTTTGTAGGAAAGCCGGCCGGCATATAACCAATGAGGGCGGCGCGATTTTCACTGCGCACTCGCTCGAGCAATTGTGCTAACGGTGAACTCATGCGAGCGGGATTCCAAAGTATTCCGCTGCGGTCTGAACATCTTTATCGCCACGACCAGAAAGATTGATAAGTATGTGTGCTTGCGGACCAAGCTCTTTGCCAATAATCATCGCGCCAGCAAGTGCATGCGCAGTCTCGATCGCAGGAATAATCCCTTCGGTCTTGCAGAGGATGTCAAAGGCCTCCATCGCTTGCTTGTCGGTAATCGATCGATATTCAGCACGACCAATATCCTTGAGATAGGCGTGTTCTGGTCCTACACCTGGATAATCCAATCCGGCAGAGATGGAATGTGACTCCACGGTCTGACCGTTCTCATCTTGTAATACATAGGAGCGCGTTCCGTGCAATACGCCTGGCGTTCCACCCGTCAAAGTTGATGCATGGCGGCCAGTGGCAACGCCCTCTCCGCCAGCTTCAAGTCCAATCAGGCGTACAGATGTGTCATCAATAAAGGGATGGAAGATTCCGATCGCATTTGATCCGCCGCCAATACAAGCAAGGACTGCGTCGGGAAGCTTTCCGTACTCAGCCAACATTTGCGCGCGAGCTTCAACACCAATGATGCGGTGGAAATCGCGAACCATTGTGGGGAACGGGTGTGGGCCAGCCACCGTACCGAGCAGGTAATGCGTCGTTTCAACGTTTGTTACCCAATCGCGCATCGCTTCATTGATCGCATCTTTAAGTGTCCGTGAGCCGGTGGTAACAGGGACCACTTGAGCGCCAAGCAACTTCATTCGCGCAACATTGAGCGCTTGTCGGCGAGTATCTTCCTCGCCCATGTAGACCACGCATTCCAATCCCATCAGCGCTGCCGCTGTAGCAGATGCGACGCCATGTTGACCTGCACCCGTTTCAGCGATGATGCGCTTCTTGCCCATGCGCTTGGTAAGAAGTGCTTGGCCTAAAACATTATTAATTTTATGACTACCGGTGTGGTTGAGATCTTCGCGCTTAAGAATAATTCGGGCGCCACCTGCATGTTCGGCAAAGCGCTTGGCTTGCGTCAAAATGCTTGGACGACCCGTATATGTTCGGTGCAATTCAGAGAGAGTTTTTTGGAACTCTTGATCCTTCGATGCCGAAAGATGAGCTGCCGTCAATTCATCGAGCGCGGCAATCAGTGCTTCGGGAACAAAGCGTCCACCATAGGGACCAAAGTGACCTTCTAGATCTACGGCGAGATCGCTGATACTCATTGGGAAAGCCTAGCGGTCATCGTGCTACAACGGGATATGGCTTAGATCTCAGCGACCGAGAAGGGTGGCGATTCCTTCGGCCGGTGAGGAGGCTCTCACCAAAGTCTCGCCCACCAAAAACGCATCTGCTCCCAGCTCGTCCACCGCTTCTACCTCGCTGCGCAGGGAAATCCCCGATTCGGCAACACGGAGAATCTGGTCCGGTATTTGTGGGAGCAACTTAGCGAAGGCGGCAGGATCAACTTCTAGGGTCTTTAAATTCCGAGCGTTGACGCCAATCATTCGTGGGCCTTGCGGGGTGATCGCCATGGCTCGCTCAAGTTCTTCGTCGCTATGGATCTCAACCAGCACTCCCATACCAAGTTCATGGCTGAGTTGATAGAAATCACGAAGTTCGCTTTGAGATAGACCGGCGACGATCAATAATTGAAGGTCGGCACCGATAGCGCGAGATTCCATCACTTGATACTCGGTGACAATAAAATCCTTTCGAAGTAGTGGCAACGAAACGGTGGAGCGCACTGCTTGAAAATCTGCAATCGAACCTTTGAAGCGGCGCTCCTCAGTGAGGACGCTGACCACACTTGCTCCCGCTGATTGATATTCGCGTGCCAACCCAGCTGGATCATTGATCGCAGCTAAATCGCCTTTGCTGGGCGAGGATCGCTTTACCTCGGCAATGATCGACATTGACGGAGTAGCGATTGCGCCATAGACATCAAGCGCCGGCGCCGCTTCTGAAATTTGTTCTTTCAATTGATTGATCGGAAGTTGTCGCTTGGCTAAATCTTCACGGACACCTTCGATAATGCTCTCCAGAACCGTACTCATAGCGATGGGTCCTCTCCCGCGTTAAGCGCATTCCATGGCGTCATCTCTTTCGTGCTTTTGGTAGGGCGTTGATATTTAGAGGAGAGGCCGCGGCGAATAAACCGAATAATGAGATACACAACAAGGGCCAGGGAAAGTGCGGTAATTCCTAAAGCGATCAGAAGGTGGTCTGCGCTCATGGTTAATTCCCACTCTTATTCAGAGTGATGACCGATGCAGTTGCGATTGCACCTAATACTGCTGCCGCCTTATTGAGCGTCTCTTGATTTTCCGAATGCGGATCGGAGTCAGCAACAATTCCGGCACCGGCCTGCACATAGGCAACGCCATCCTTCACAACGGCAGTTCGAATAGCGATGCAGGTATCGATATTTCCGGTGAAATCTATATAGCCGATGGTCCCGCCATAAATTCCTCGCCTGATGGGTTCATTGTCGGCGATCAATTGCATGGCACGAGGTTTAGGGGCGCCAGAGAGAGTTCCGGCTGGGAATACAGAATAAAGTGCATCGACCGGCGTCTTGGATGAATCAAGTTCGCCAACAACAGTAGAGACGATATGCATGACATGGGAATAGCGTTCGATATGCATGAACTCCACCACTTCAACACTGCCCGAAGTGCAGATGCGACCTAAATCATTGCGGCCCATATCGACCAGCATCAGATGCTCGGCTCGCTCTTTAGGATCTGCCAATAATTCTGTCGCAAGTGATTGGTCGCGCTCTGGATCTGACGATCGCGGACGCGTGCCAGCGATGGGATGAACCATTACTTCCCGACCCGTCACTTTTACCAGCGCCTCAGGACTGGACCCTACGACATCTAAGCCATCGGCAAACCGGAAGTAGTACATATAAGGGCTGGGATTGTGCAACCGAAGCATGCGATAGATATCGAATGTATCGCCGCTATATGGCATTGCAAAACGTTGTGAGAGAACGATTTGGAAAGCTTCGCCTGATCGGATCTCTTCTTTCAATTTTTCGATCGTACTGCAAAATTCTGTCTCGCTCGTTGAACGAGAGAATGTGGGTTCTACTCGTGGAAGTACCGGTGCCACCATTGATGGTGATGGCAGTGACAGGTCGCGTTCCATCGAATCTAACCGAAGCAAACAATCGGAATAGGCTTCATCGATACGATCATCACTTCCATCCCAGTTAATAGCATTGGCAATCAATGTCAGCGTGCCCGTGTGATGATCTAAGACCGCTAAATCGCTTGTTAACAGAAAAGCTATTTCAGGAAGATCGATATCTTTATGGCCAGCCTCGCCAACTTTTTCCATACGACGCACAACGTCATAACCCATGTAGCCAACTAAGCCACCGGTGAGTGGTGGCAAGCCATCAATTTTCGGAGAAGTAAGGTGCGTGGCTGCGATCCGAAGGGCTTCCAATGGATCAATTCCTTCAGGGGCGCCGGCAGGGTAAACACCATCCCACACCGCAAAGCCATTTCGCTCTGTCAGAATTGATTTGCTCGATACTCCGATAAAAGAATAGCGCGACCACGTTCCGCCGTGCTCTGCAGATTCAAGAAGGAATGTGTTGACTTTTCCTTGAGTTAATTTCTTGTACAGGGTGAGCGGAGTTTCGCTATCAGCCAAGAGCGTTCGAACCACCGGAATGACGTTATTGCTTGTGGCATACTCTCGAAATTTTTCCAACGAAACCATTGAGCTCATTAGTTCGGTTCTATCTCTAACATCATCTGAGAATGAAAACAGGTTCGATCTCCGGTGTGGCAGGCGGCCCCCACTTGATCCACCAATAAGAGAAT
>CAIXHZ010000029.1 GCA_903919375.1 uncultured Actinomycetes bacterium
CGCCGATCTGATCTTGCTCGATCTCATGCTTCCGGGTCTATCTGGCACCGAAGTCTGTCGCCAGATTCGCACGCGTTCTAATGTGCCGATCATTATGTTGACTGCCAAGGACTCTGAAGTCGACAAAGTGGTAGGGCTAGAACTTGGCGCCGATGACTATGTCACCAAGCCATATTCATCGCGTGAATTAGTTGCTCGAATCCGCGCAGTCTTACGTCGCCATGGCGAGGATGAAGTTGCATCCGATGGCGTGCTCTCTGCGGGGCCCGTACGCCTAGATAATGAGCGCCACATCGTCACTATTAACAATGAAGCAGTTCAATTCCCATTAAAGGAATTTGAGCTGCTCGAATTTCTGATGCGCAATTCAGGTCGTGTACTTACTCGCACCCAATTGATCGACAGGGTCTGGGGCAGCGATTATTTTGGTGATACTAAAACTCTCGACGTTCATATCAAGCGACTTCGAGCAAAGATAGAACAAGACCCCGCCAATCCGGTATTTATCCAGACTGTGCGAGGCCTTGGTTATAAGTTCGAGAGCTAATTACTTCTTTGCGGGAGTTGCCTTTGCAGGTGCAACTGGTCCCACGTTGGCGTAATCGCCATCTTTAGCAAGGACTAGCGCATCGAGGTGCACAGGTGCAGCTTTGCCGAAGGTCACAACAACAGGAAGACGCTGGCCTGCAGTCTGAGTAATTCCGGTAAATGTTGCTGACGCATTAGCTGAATCGCCAGCAAAGATAACTGGATTGTTCTGAGTGAGTGCAATAGGTGTACCCGCAATTGGTGCGGTGATTCCAGCAGCGGAAATGGAAACCAAAGTATCTGGATCAGTTCCTTCGTTGATGATTGTTCCGACGAGAACACCGGAGCCATCGCCTTGTGCAACGATAAATAAATCCCGGACTACGAGTGAACTGGATTGGCCTTCAACGCCATCAGTTACTTGTTTGATCATTCGTGTAGGAGCATCCGGGCCAGATGCACCACAACTTGTCAAGAGAAATAGTGAAGAAATAACGGCCAAAGTAGGCAATAAATAAGGCTTTTGTCGGTTTTTTGATGGCATGGATGAATGGTATCCTTAGCCTCTACCGAAAGGCCACATTGATGTCATTTAAGGTCGGCGAAACCGTTGTATATCCCCATCACGGTGCGGCTCTCATCCAAGCGATTGAGACCCGGACAATCAAGGGTGAAGAGAAGATCTACCTCGTCCTGAACGTGAAGCAAGGGGACCTCACCGTCCGCGTTCCCGCAGAAAACATCGACTTAGTTGGCGTCCGCGATGTCGTTGACTCCGAAGGCCTCGATCGTGTCTTTAACGTCCTGCGTCAGCCATATACCGAAGAACCCACTAACTGGTCTCGCCGATATAAGGCCAATGTCGAAAAGCTCGCCTCGGGCGATGTCATCAAGGTTGCCGAAGTCGTCCGCGATCTCTATCGCCGCGATCTCGATCGTGGCCTCTCTGCCGGCGAGAAGCGCATGCTCTCTAAGGCCAAGCAGATCCTTGTCTCCGAACTCGCTCTCGCTGAGCGCACAGATGAGACAGCAGCGGGCGTCATGCTCGATGAGGTTCTCGCTTCCTAATCGGTTCTCCTATGAACCATTCTCTTCCGCGATACCCAGTAACAGTCATAATTCCTGCCGCAGGCAGTGGCGAGCGTCTTGGAGCCCAAGTGCCCAAGGCGCTTGTTCCATTAGTGGGGCGAACTCTGGTCGAACATGCAGTCGCAAACCTTTCGCCCATCGCCTCCCAAATCATTATCGCCGCCCCGGCCGGTTTCGAATCTCAGTTCAGTGCGCTCTTTGGTGAGAGCGTCACCGTTGTCACCGGTGGGACAACTCGATCCGAGAGTGTGAAGAAGGCGCTCGCCGCAACCGATTCGGAATCAAAATATGTTTTGGTGCACGATGCTGCCCGATCCTTGGCATCGACTGATTTAGCTGCCCGCATTATCGAAGAGTTGGTCGCTGGTGAAGTTGCCGTCATTCCTGGCATGGCCGTCATTGATACGACCAAAGAGATTGATGCCGATGGCTATGTCATTCGTACACCGGATCGTTCGTACCTTCGCGCAGTGCAGACGCCACAAGGTTTTGAAAAAGGTGCACTCATTGCTGCGCATGAATCGAATTTCGATGCTTCTGATGATGCCGGCCTCATGGAACTGGCCGGACATAGCGTCAAGATCATCGATGGCGAAGAGCGCGCGCTAAAGATCACCACGAAAAGCGATTTAGCTATCGCTGCCAGAATTTTGTTGCCTGAAAATGATCTTGATATTCGTATTGGTATCGGTACCGATGCGCATGCATTCTCAGCCGATGAACTTCGCCCCATGTGGCTAGCTGGATTGCACTGGCCAGAAGTTGTGGGAGTCGATGGCCACTCTGATGGTGACGTTGCAGCACACGCAATCTGTGATGCACTTTTCGCTGCCGCATCTCTCGGTGATCTCGGCTCCAACTTTGGAACCTCCGATCCCGAATATGCCAGTGCTTCTGGTCAGCGATTGCTGGCAGAGACGCTCCATCGCATCACTGAAGCTAGTTTTAAGATTCTTAATATCTCAGTGCAAATCGTTGGCAATAAGCCCAAGATTGGCCCTCGTCGCTCTGAAGCAATTGCAGCGCTTTCTCGGTCATTGGGTGGTGCGCTGGTTTCGGTCTCTGCTACAACTACCGATGGCCTTGGTTTTACAGGCGAAGGCAAAGGCATTTCAGCAATTGCCAGCGCTCTTATCACTAAGTTTTAGACCTTAGCCAGCCTCAAGTACCATTACCTCATGACTTCTGGCCTACATCTCTACAACACTGAAGATCGCCAGATCTCTCTTTTCACGCCCATCCTTCCGGGAAAAGTAGGCATTTATCTCTGCGGTGCAACCGTTCAAGCACCACCTCATATTGGTCATATCCGAAGTGGCGTGAACTTCGACATTCTTCGTCGTTGGTTAATCGCCTCTGGATTCGACGTCACTTTTGTCCGAAACGTCACCGATATCGATGACAAGATTTTGCATAAAGCGGTTCATGAAGAAATTCCATGGTGGGCTGTTGCGATGAAATACGAACGCGAATTCACCTTCGCTTATCACGCACTCAATGTCTTGCCTCCTACTTATGAACCACGCGCAACTGGACATATCACTCAGATGATCCAATTGATGCAGAGATTGATTGATAACGGTTCGGCCTATGCCCCAGGCAATGGCGATGTCTATCTTGAAGTTCGAAAATTGAAGTCATACCTGACTCTCTCTAACCAGAAGTTAGATGATCTCCAATCTGCCGAAGATGCTGACCTGACATTCAAGCGCGATCCACGCGACTTTGCGCTCTGGAAAGCCGCCAAAGCTGGCGATCCATCGTGGCCAACTCCGTGGGGCGATGGCCGTCCTGGCTGGCACCTCGAGTGCTCAGCAATGGCACATGCCTACCTCGGTGAAAGTTTTGATATTCACGGCGGCGGACTCGATCTGATCTTCCCGCACCACGAAAACGAGATTGCGCAGTCCGAATCAGCTGGCTGGGGCTTTGCCAATATCTGGATGCATAATGCGTGGGTCACAGCTTCTGGTGAGAAGATGAGTAAATCACTGGGCAATTCTCTCCAAGTCCGCGAACTTCTCAAGCGTGTGCGCGGAATCGAGCTACGTTGGTATCTCGGCAGCGCCCACTATCGCTCAATGCTCGAATTCTCATTCGAGGCGCTCGAGGAATCCTCTGTTGCCTTCCGACGCATCGAAGGATTCTTAAAGCGGGCCGAAGGAATTCTTGGCTCACTGCCAGAGAGCACCATTGCACCTGCCTTTGGTGCTGCAATGGATGATGATCTCGCTGTTCCGCAGGCACTCGCATTTATCTCAGAACGTGCTCGCGAAGGCAATACTGCAATTACTGCTAAAGATAACGCTGTTATTAGCGCAGCAGCAGCTGATGTCCGTGGCGCTCTTAATATTTTGGGATGCGATCCATATGATGAGGTCTTTGCCACCACTGGCGGAGTCTCTGATGACATTATCGATGGCTTGATTGCCCTCGCACTTGACCAGCGCACCCAAGCGCGGGCACGTAAAGATTTTGAAGCCAGCGATGCTATTCGCGATCAGATTGCCCAACTGGGAATCACAATCGAAGACACCCCTGATGGTTCTCGTTGGACTATCAATCATGAGAGCGGTAAATAATGCGTCCCGGAAGAAAACGTCGTGAGGCCGAAGCAGCAAAGCTAACTCGTCCCTCCAAGTCAGCCCAAAATCGTCGGCCAGAATCTCGGATGGAGACTCGGGCATCTTCCGACGCCGTTGCCGGTCGCAATAGCGTTGTCGAAGCGCTTCGTGCCAAAGTCCCCGCGAAAGAACTCCTCATCGCCGAACGTGCTGAAATCGATGAGCGAATGTCTGAAGCAATTC
>CAIXHZ010000030.1 GCA_903919375.1 uncultured Actinomycetes bacterium
ATCAACCACACAGAAGACAATTGCAAGAATTGTTACTTCTACGTAATAGGCCTTAAGGCTCCCAGAACCTAAGAAGCGAGAAGTACGACCCTTATGCCAGAAGCGAGTTGCTTGACGAATTCCAATCAAAGTCACAATTCCAATGCCGGTTGCCCACGCAATAATTTGGGTGAACCAGATATATGGCGCCCAGTTACCAATAACCGGAAGCAAAAAGGTGGGATCAACAATCTGTACGAACGCCTGGAGCAGCGTCCCAGCCAGCGCCACAAATCCGATCATCACAAACCAGTGCGCAATTCCCGAAGCGGTGAACTTCAACATCTTGCCGTGGCCCAAAATCTCGACCAACGCATTTTTTAACCGAGCTGGCTTCTCATTCGATCGCGTCGGATCAGGTTGCCCCGCAGAGATCATCGAATACATCTGCCGTCCCCGCACCCCAATCAAAACCAGTGCGACGATCGAAACTGAGTAAGCAACCAGGGCCAGAATCCACGTCATGCTCCAACGGTAGTCCGAGCGGCAGTGCGATGAGCGCTCCTGGGGGCTAAAAGAAAAGGCGCAGCCCCCGTCGGAGCCTCATCTGCCTGCCGCTCGTCCATCGTGAGTTTGGAGTCAACCGTTTTGATGGGAGAGCCCCGGACTGGACTATTCCGGGAATAAATGGCGAGGGAGGCGGGTTACCTAGGTACTGGAGTTGAGTCCCGCCGACTCAATCTTTTGACAAGCGGCGACTCAAGATCGAGAATAAGACCGTAGCCCGGCATTAAACAGGCTTATTCCCCGGGGGAGACCCCAGAGAACAGAAGAAGGAGCAATACACATGGCTAAAGCAGTCGGAATCGACCTAGGAACCACCAATAGTTGCGTCGCAGTACTTGAAGGCGGCGAGCCCACCGTTATCGCTAACGCTGAGGGCGCCCGCACTACCCCATCCATCGTGGCATTCGCCAAAAATGGTGAGGTCCTCGTCGGGGAAGTCGCAAAGCGTCAATCAGTAACAAACGTAGAACGCACAATCCGTTCCGTTAAGCGCCACATGGGCACCACCTGGAAATTCCCAGAGACTGGCGACATTGATGGCAAGAAGTACACACCACAAGAGATCAGCGCACGCATCTTGATGAAACTCAAGCGCGATGCTGAGTCCTATCTCGGTGAAACAATCTCCGATGCGGTAATTACCGTACCTGCATATTTCAATGACGCAGAGCGTCAAGCAACCAAAGAAGCTGGCGAGATCGCCGGCCTCAACGTTCTTCGTATTGTTAACGAGCCAACTGCTGCTGCACTTGCTTACGGTCTCGATAAGGGCGATAAGGAACAAACAATTCTCGTCTTCGACCTCGGCGGCGGAACATTCGACGTATCACTTCTTGAAATCGGCGATGGTGTTGTTGAAGTTAAAGCAACCAATGGCGATAACAAGCTCGGTGGCGATGACTGGGATAACGCACTAGTTGAGCACTTGATCGCAACATTCAAGGCAGCTAACGGAATTGATCTCACCAAAGACAAGATGGCGATGCAGCGCGTTCGCGAAGCTGCAGAAAAGGCAAAGATTGAATTGTCTGCTTCGCAGTCAACATCAATCAATCTTCCTTACATCACTGTTGATGCTGAGAAGAATCCACTCTTCCTTGATGAAACCATTACACGTGCACAATTCCAGACCATGACTGCAGATCTTCTTGATCGATGCAAGAAGCCATTCCAGGCTGTCCTTAAGGATGCAGGAATTCCAGTCAAGGATATTGACCACGTAGTTCTCGTTGGTGGATCTACTCGTATGCCAGCAGTTGTTGATCTCGTTCGTGATCTCACTGGTGGAAAAGAACCTAACAAGGGCGTTAACCCTGATGAAGTAGTTGCAGTAGGTGCAGCGCTTCAGGCTGGTGTTCTTAAGGGTGAAGTAAAAGATGTTCTCCTTCTCGATGTCACACCACTCTCACTTGGTATCGAAACCAAGGGTGGAGTTATGACAAAGTTGATTGAGCGCAACACCACAATCCCTACCAAGCGTTCTGAAATCTTCACCACAGCTGATGACAATCAGCCAGCGGTACAGATTCAAGCCTTCCAAGGTGAGCGCGAAATGGCAGCCTATAACAAGCGTTTGGGCATGTTTGAACTCACAGGAATTGCACCAGCACCACGTGGTGTTCCCCAGGTTGAAGTGACCTTTGATATCGATGCGAACGGAATTGTTCACGTCTCTGCGAAGGATCTCGGAACTGGCAAGGAACAATCCATGACCATCACCGGTGGATCTGCTCTCTCTAAAGAAGAGATCGATCGCATGATGAAGGACGCTGAAGCACATGCTGATGAAGATAAGACTCGTCGCGAGGAAGCAGAAGTTCGCAACCAAGGCGATTCACTTGTCTACACCACAGAAAAGTTCTTGAAGGACAATGCCGATAAGTTCGCTGAAGGCGAGAACGCTGAAAAGCGCGCCGAAGTGGAGGCTGCAATCACCGAACTCAAGAGTGCACTCGAAGGATCAGATATCTCTGCCATCAAAAGTGCAACCGAGAAGGTTAATGAGTTGTCACAGCAACTCGGAGCCGCTCTCTACGCAGCAAACGCTGCAGCCGGTGAAGGCGCTTCAGCACAAGCTGAAGATGGCGTCGAAGATGCTGAAATCGTAGAAGAGTAATGAGCGAAAACCAGAACGTTCCTGCAGAAGAGGGCTCTGATCAAGAGCTCTCTGACGCGGTCGATGCGGCACTTGCTGAGGCAACGGTAGTTGTCGATGAAGTTGCCACACTCACTGGCGATCTACAACGGCTTCAAGCTGATTACGCCAATTATCGCAAGCGAGTAGAGCGAGATCGTGCGACCGCGCACGAAATCACCACCTCACTTGTTGTTGCAGAGTTCTTACCTATCTTGGACGATATCGAGCGCGCAGATTCACATGGTGAACTCACTGGTGGTTTTAAAGCTGTGGCAGACCGCTTACAGGCGATCACCACAAAGCTCGGTCTCACCAAGTTTGATGATGTCAACGTGCCTTTTGATCCCATGATTCATGAAGCGTTGATGCACTCAACCTCGAGTGATGTCATTGAGACAACAGCTACTCAGATCTTGCAGCCTGGCTACAAGTTCAAAGATAAAGTCATTCGTCCAGCACGCGTTGCTGTAACGGATCCGGAGTAATACATGGCCGCCAAAGACCTCTATGAGAAGGATCTCTACGCGATCCTTGGCGTCAAGAAATCCGATGACGATTCCGCCATTAAAAAGCAGTATCGCAAACTAGCCAGAGAGCTACATCCCGATAAAAACAAGGGTGATAAGAAGCTCGAAGAGCGTTTTAAAGAAGTCTCCGAGGCCTATGAAGTCTTGAGTGATTCTAAGAAGCGCTCTGAATATGACGAGATGCGCGACGCCTTCCAATCTGGCCGAGCGCCTCGCAGTGGCGGACAATTTGGCGGCGGCTTCCAAGGCGCCGACTACTCTGACATGTTTGGCGGCGGCGGGGTCCCGCAAGATATTTTCTCCACCCTCTTTGGTGGTGCGCGTGCTCCCCGTAAAGGTCAGGACTTACAAGCAGAGATAACAATTTCTTTCCGGAATTCAATTGTCGGAACTGAAGTTACTGTTCCACTCAATCCACGCGGTTCAACACCGTCATCAGTAACAACAAGAATTCCTGCTGGCATTGGTGATGGCAAGAAGATCAAAGTTGCTGGACGCGGTGGACCAGGTCAAGGTGGACCTGGGGATCTCTACATCATTGTGAATGTAACAAAGCATCCAGTCTTCTCGCGCAAAGAAGGCGATCACAATCTTTATATGACTCTACCTATTACCTTTACTGAGGCAGCACTCGGCGCCGATATTAAAGTTCCCACACTCGATGGCGATGAAGTCACACTTCGGATCGCACCCGGCACCCAAGGTGGAAAGATTCTGCGGGTAAAAGGTCGGGGCGTAAAGACCACCAAGCATCAAGGTGATTTGATGGTGACGCTAGAAATCCAAGTTCCACAACGTGTTGAAGGAAAAGCGAAGCAAGCCCTTGAAACCTTTGCTGCCGAGACGGCAGAGTTTGATCCGCGCGCTGATTTAGCGCAACGAGCCAGAGCTTAAGGATTAATGATGAACGAAGAGACGCAGCAGCCCGCCGATGATGAGGCGCTCTATGTCATTTCGATCGCATCGCAATTATCGGGCATGCACCCACAAACTCTTCGTCAATACGATCGAATGGGATTGGTCTCTCCTGGCCGGGCATCTGGTCGAGGTCGACGATATTCACTTCGCGATATAGCGAGCCTACGAAATATTCAACGCCTTGTCGGTGAAGGAATTAATCTCGCCGGCATCAAGCGCATTATCGAGCTCGAAACTGCAGTGGCTTCGATGGCGATAGAGGTAGCAAAACTTCGCACCGAAGTAGATGCCCTGATTGAGGCGAACCCACCCAAAGGCCTTGTGCGACGGGCTAAATCCGAGATCATCATCTATCCCACCGAGTAGTTATAGGGTTAGTGCATGACATCACGCGACGCACTTAAGACTGAGATTCTCAACAAAGCAGTAGTTCATGGCAAAGTTATTTTGTCGTCAGGCAAAGAAGCTGACTACTACGTGGACCTTCGTCGCGTCACCCTCGATGCAGTAGCTGCCCCACTAGTCGGCGAGGTAATGCTCGAACTCACCAAAGATTTAGAATTCGATGCCGTCGGTGGACTCACACTCGGTGCAGATCCAGTAGCCACAGCGATGATGCATGTTGCGGGACGAAATGGTCGCAAATTAGATTCTTTTGTTGTTCGCAAAGCAGAGAAAGCGCACGGACTACAACGCCGCATCGAAGGTCCAGATGTTAAAGGTCGCCGCGTGCTCGCAGTCGAAGATACTTCTACTACTGGCGGATCAGTGATGACCGCAGTGGAAGCTCTTCGCGAAGCTGGCGCAATTGTTGTTGCAGTGGCAGTGATTGTTGAGCGCGGAGCAGCACCACTCATTGAGCAAGCTGGACTTGAATACCGCGCCGCATATCAGTTAGCTGACTTAGGCCTTTAATAATTTCAAGAAGTTTTACACATTAAAACTATGAGAGATGGTTGCGTGAGCGCCACTCTTTAAATACTTCGAGAAATACCGGAATGATTGTTACCGCTGCCACCACTAAGACGATGTATGTCAGATACTTGGTAATGAAATCAGCAAATGATTTACCGGCAGCAAATCCGACCCAAATAAAAAGCTGAGTCCAGAGCAATGAGCCAATTAAGTTCCATGTGAAGAACTTCCTAAACGGAACTTTGATCATTCCTGAAACAGGATTAATAAGTCCGCGCACAACTGGAACAAAGCGTCCCAAGACAATCGCTTTCGATTGACCGTATTTAGTGATGTATTTTTCGGCAGCTTTCAATTTCTCGATATGAAAGAAGCGACCTTCGACATCTTTAAAGACTCGAATACCAAAGTGCCAGCCCAAGAAGTGTCCGACCTGCGAACCGATGATTGCAGCGATCGGTGCACCGATAGCCAACTCGATTACTGAGAAGTGGTGATGACCGGCCGGGACGCCGATACCGGCGGCAAAGAGTCCACCGCTCAAAAGCAAGGTATCTCCAGGTAGGCCGATGAT
>CAIXHZ010000031.1 GCA_903919375.1 uncultured Actinomycetes bacterium
AGCTAATGGAATAACAATGAGCTCCCGGACTTTACTTGATGCAATCATTGGTGCTATCAATCGATCGAGTGGATCATGAAGAATCAAAATCCCCGCTGTTGCGCTTACCGATAGTGCGAATCCTGGGTCTATCGCCAGAAATGGATTGACGATGATCAGCAGCGCGATCGCTAATCCCAGAGATGGCAAAGCCGATCGCTTCTCGCCTCGAGCGTGGGCGATCAACAAAACGCCACTCATCACAGCCGCGCGTAAGACTGACGGTGATGGCCGAACAATCAAAATAAAGCCCGCGAGCACTATCGCCACTACAACGAGACGTCCGCGAAGTGGCCGAATCAACCCACTCAAATAGCTCATAAGAAAAGAGGAGATGATCGCGAAATTCTCTCCGCTTACTGCGGTCAGGTGCGTCAGTCCAGTGCGTTTCATATTGGCGATCAACGTTGGACTCTCCAATGAAGTATCTCCCAGAACTAGTCCTGGGATAAGGGCGCCGGCATTACCTCGGATTCGAGCACACGCCAGGGCAAATTTAAGTCGAATGTGTGAAGCAATCTGCTGGGGTAATGGGGCGTGATGGCGTAGATCAATGGACCCCTGCACCACAATTAATCCCGCAACCTTCTTCTCCGTACTGGCTACGATCTTCCCGGCAAGCGCAATTCGGTCTCCGGGGATGAAATGGACTTGAGTGGCAGTAACAACACGAAAAGGCAGGTGGGCACTCATACCTTGACTCGCTGAGGTGATTTCTTCACTCATGATAAGAAAAGTCGCCTGCGCAGCTCTGCGATTATTGCCCACGACTTTAGGTGTTGTAATTGTTGGATCACTTCGAACAACTGCATCCAAAGAAACATTCGAGTGACTAGCAATCAAAGATTGTGCGATCGAGTGTCTCAAAGAATATTCACGCACTCCCAGCGAAAGTGCGCCAGCAAGAATTGCAATGAGCAAGAGCCACGTGTGAAGATTAATTTTCCAGAGCGAGAGTGCGACAAATGCCAGTAGAACGGCAAAGAACCACCACGAGAGTAGGCCAGCACCGGCTGCGCCTAGCCAGAGCGCAAGCCCCACAATAAAGAGGGAGTGCTCCCCTCTCAGAGATGAATCAATGATTGAATCTCGCTGAATTTAGCAGCGCCCATGCCCGAGACTTTCCGCAATTGATCCAGCGCCGTAAAGGGGCCGTGTGCTAACCGGTAGGCAATGATGCGCGCTGCCATCACTGGCCCCACACCGGGCAAGCTCTCCAATTGGGCGCTAGTGCCTGAATTAATGCTTACTGGACCACTCGCTACTGAACTCTTCTTCGCTTTACTCGAACCGCTTCGGCTGCGCGAAGTAGCGGAAACTTTTGGCGCACCCACCACCACCTCTTCACCATCGACCAATAGATGGGCCAAATTGATATCGCTGAGATCTACACCTTTGAGGGAGTTGCCGGCGGCGCGAAGTGCATCAACTGCTCTCGAACCAGCTGCCAGTGAATAAACGCCAGGGTGGGCGACCTTGCCTTCCACATCAATGACCAGCGTTCGAGGCAGATTTGGCACGGCCGAAACGGGAATCGGGGCGGGGGCAGCAATCGCTGGTTCGGTGGTGTGATGGAGAAGCAAGAGAAGTCCAGAACCCGCTATCACCAGTGCGAGCAATACTCCTAGCGCACGTTCTTGCTCGCGCGAAAAGTAACGATGGGATCTGATCTCACCGATGGCTGAAGATATTTTCTTAATTCGATCACGGGGCATAGCGCCGAGAATAGAACGAGCCACTTTCGCAAATATCTGCGCAGTGGCTCGCTTGTGAGTAAGTACGAGCTGTTAAAGAACGAAGTTCACCAATTTCGGTGCTCGAACGATTACCTTCGATGGTTTCGCTCCCGCTAGTGCCGCGATGATTTCCCCATTTGCAAGAGCGAGTGATTCCAATTCGCTATCGGAGATATTGGGAGAAACTTCTACGCGATCTTTGATCTTGCCATTGACTTGCAAGATGACCGTTACAGAATCAGCCTCAAGAAGCGTGGGATCAATTGTCGGCCAACCGGCGAGTGCGATCGCAGGTGCATGACCTAAGCGCTCCCACATTTCCTCTGCCGTGTAGGGCGCCACGAGTGAGAGTGCGATCGCGATAGCCTGCGCCGCTTCGCGCACTGCTGGATCTGCAGCACCTGGGCCGCTGTCGATGGCTTTACGAGTGGCATTCACGAGTTCCATGACGCGAGCAATTGCGACATTGAAGCGGAAGGATTCGACAGCAAATGAGATGTCGTGCAGAGCCTTATGAGTTACTTTGCGCAGCGCCAAATCACCAGAGGCGAAATCCACACCAGCTGGAGATGTGACATCACCAGATATTCGCCACGCACGATTGAGGAATTTGAGTGAACCCGATGGTGATACATCGGCCCAATCGACATCATCTTCGGGTGGGCCAGCAAAGACCATGGAGAGGCGAATGGCAT
>CAIXHZ010000032.1 GCA_903919375.1 uncultured Actinomycetes bacterium
CTCTTCGGCAGGGAACTTGGTGATTACTTCGCAACCGGTTGCGGTTACAACAATCTCTTCTTCAATACGAGCTGCGCCCCAACCATCTTTAGCAGGCCAGTATGTCTCGAGTGCGAAGACCATGCCCTCTTCAAGCGTCTCTGGGTTTTCTAGTGAGACCATGCGAGAGAAGATTGGACGCTCCCAAATTGAGAGACCGACGCCATGACCATATTGAAGTGCGAATGCAGCCTCTTCGTTAGCAAAACCAAACTCTTCCGCCTTAGGCCAAACCTTGACGATATCGGCGGTGGTTGCACCTGGCTTAACGAGTGCAATCGCCTTATCCATATATTCGCGGCAGATTGTGTAAGCATCACGTTGTGCAGGTGAAGCAGAGCCGACTGCAAAGGTGCGGTAATAGCAGGTGCGATATCCCATGAATGAGTGAAGGATGTCGAAGAAAGCTGGATCGCCAGGACGAATCAAGCGATCAGAGAAGACGTGTGGGTGCGGGGAGCAACGCTCGCCAGAGATGGCATTAACACCTTCTACGTGTTCTGAACCTAAGTCGTAAAGCGTCTTAGCAACAAGCCCTACGCACTCATTCTCTTTTACGCCTGGACGTAGGAATGAGTAGAGATCGTCATATGCCTTATCCACCATAGATGCAGCAGATGTCAGGAGTGTGATCTCATCCTTAGTTTTGATGCGACGTGCAGCTAAGAAGATTTGTTGTCCATCGACAACTTGAATTCCTTTAGCTTGAAGTGCGAAGAGAACAGGTGGCTCGACGATATCGATACCCAATGGTTCTTTTTCGAGACCGTAGTAAGCAAGTACTTCGTAAATCTTGTCGGCAACTTTTTGCGCTTGGCCGGCATTTGGGCTGATAGCGCCACGAAGTGTAGAAATTCCTGCGCGTGAACCGAGAAGTGGGCCGGCATCATGATGAGGTGCATGGCCATTTGCAGATGCATCAGCATGCGCCTTATCTAGCCATGGGTTTTGAATGGTGTGGTGCTTGGCTGCTGAACCAAAGTCCCAGAGAACAGGTTCACCGCCGCGTGGCAGGATGGAGAAGCGAATCATCTTGTCCATCGCCCAAGTTCCGATATGGGTCGAGGTCATATAGCGAATGTTGTGGAAATCAAAGGTGAGGAGTGCGCCGAGACTTGAGTTCTCGAGTTCAGCCTTGAGGCGAGCTAGGCGCTCGGTACGTAAGCGTTCGAAATCAACGCGGTTCTCCCAGTCGACGCCATTAGTTCCATATGTTGCGATCGCCATTGTCCACTCCATGAGGCTAGAAGGTGTATCTGCTGGGCAGATGTTCTCTCCTAGTTAACACCGTGAAAACAGGGGTGTCAAGGCTTTCTTAGTGCTCGATACCGCATCCATGAACGAACCAGACGCCCTTAAATGGGCTCTTGCCAAGGTTGCGAAAACGGTGGGGAATAGATGAATCAAAACCGATGGAGTGGCCTTTAGAGAGTTGTAAAACAAGGTCGCCGATAGTTACCTCAAGCTCCCCATCAAGGGCATATCCATATTCAAAGCCATCGTGAAAAATCAGCTCGCCGGTCTTGTTGGTCTCGGCACCTGGTTCGTAGTTAATCTCCATGAAGTTAACCGAACCTTCAGAGGTCGCTGCAAGGCGCTCCCAGGTCACGCCCGAATCCATCGTAATAACGCTGCGATTATTGGGATTTACTGCTGAAATACGGGCGCGCGATGAGTCCCAGGCATCCATCGGATGTTCAAAATTTCCACGCTCTACTTCTGCGCTTGATTTAGTCGGAGCTGGAACAACTTCGCCATGTGCTTCGAAGAGAACATCGACCGGCACTCCAAGAAGTTTTGCAAGTGAATACAAAGTTGCAACAGATGGTTGGGATTTTCCATTTTCGATCTGGGAGACAAATGAGGGAGAGACCTCGAGCTGCCGGGCAATCTCTCGAAGCGAGAGGCCAGTCTTGAGGCGAATCTCTTTGAGGCGTGGGCCGAGGTACTCGATTGGATCTTTCATATAGGAGAAGTATCTCCTAATTCTGAGTGTTTACAAGGGGTTTACACCCCTCATTTTCGAGCGTAAAGTTTCGGGAAAGCGTTGCGCTTTACTGAACAAGTTCCTCAGATGAGGGCTGAAAGGGTTATCAATGAAGCTATCCAAAAAGATGAACTATGTGCACCACGTTGGTCTGGTCTGCACCGACCTCGA
>CAIXHZ010000033.1 GCA_903919375.1 uncultured Actinomycetes bacterium
GTTGAACCAATAACGTAGTCGGCACCAAGACTGCCACTTGCTTACCATCTTGTACCGCTTTAAATGCAGCACGAATAGCGATCTCAGTCTTTCCATAACCAACATCACCACAGACCACACGATCCATGGGGTATGACTTTTCCATATCTCGCTTGACCTCATCGATCGTTGCCTGCTGATCAATGGTTTCGACATAAGGGAATGATGCTTCTAATTCGCGCTGCCAAGAAGTGTCAGGTGAGAAGGCATACCCTGGGGCGCTCATTCGGGCGGCATAGAGTTGAATTAATTCCGCCGCGATCTGCTTGACCGCCTTGCGAGCCCGTCGTTTTGCATTCTGCCAATCTGCGCCACCAATTCGATGAAGTGCAGGTGCTTCCCCGCCAACATATTTCGTGATCTGTTCTAATGTATCGGTGGGTACAAATAGTCGATCTGCTGGTTGGCCACGTTTGGATGAGGCATATTCAATGACCAAATATTCACGCGAAACTCCGCTGACGGTGCGCTGGATCAATTCAATATATCTACCTACGCCATGTTGTTCGTGAACGATGTAATCGCCAGGTTTAAGTTCTAGCGGATCGATCGCCTTCTTACGCCGTGATGGCATGCGAGCTTGATCCTTATTGGAGTTACGTTGACCAGAAATGTCTTTCTCGGTGATGAAGGCGATCTTGAGGGCATCATTAACAAATCCATGTTCGATGGGCGATACGGTCAGATGAACGGCATCGCGAGTCAGGGCTGATTGAATCTCTGGAATTACTCGCTCAGGAATATCAGCATCTCGAAATAGGCTTTGATATCGCTCAAGGAGACCAGGCCCAGGCGCCACGAAAATGACTTGATAGCCCTGTTGCAGCCAGCCTTGAATATCGGCAGTGGCGAGCTCTACCTTGCCAGAATAGACAGGAACAGGTTGGAAATCATCGAAAGCCAATTTCTCGTCATCGAGATCTCCAGAGGAGACAAAGGCGTTAATGGCAAAATGCTCACGAGATGAGCCATCTGCTTTCTCTATAACTTCATCGAGTGTGAAATATCCGCCAGATTCGATTTCGCTGCCAGTGCTAATGGGCGATGCCCCGCCCATCGAAGCATTTGACCAGGAGGCTTCAAGAAATTCTTTATTAGTCTCTACTAAATCGATCGCACGGGAGCGAATTCGCGGGTAGTCCACAAATGCGATTTGAAATGCACTTGGGAAAAAATCGAGCAACGAGACCATCTCGGGCTTTAGCATTGCAGCAAGTGACTCCATGCCATCAACGCATATTCCCTCGGCAATTTTATTTGCCATCTCTTGAAGTACCGGAAATTCTGCAGCTAAATAGCGAGCCTTGCTTTTTACATCGTCCGAGAGAAGAAGTTCTCGACATGGATAGAGCGTGAGTGAACCCACCACTGGCGCAAAAGTTCGTTGATCGGAAACGGTGAAGAATGCAATCTCATCTATGTCATCACCGAAGAAATCGATACGTATCGGATGTTCTTGATCGGGCGCAAAGATATCCACGATGCCACCGCGCACGGCAAAATCACCGCGCTTCTCCACGAGATCTGTGCGCGAGTAACCAAAGTATGAAAGTCGCTCCGCTAAATCAGAGAGCGAAAATTCCTGACCTATCTCCAGTGAAATTAATTTCTCATCTAAAAGGTCGGCAATGATCGGCTGGAGTAGCCCCCGAATAGAGGTAATCACTACTCGCGGCGGGCGATTGCTTGCTAACCGATGCAGCGCGGTGAAGCGTGATGCGACGGTGTCACTCTTGGGACTTAACTTTTCATGCGGCAGCGTCTCCCATGGCGGAAAATTAATAACCTGTTCAGTTCCTAAGTAGGAGCAAAGTTCCTGCTCGAGCTCGTCAGCCCGTCGCGACGAGGCGGTAACGATCAGAACGGGCGCTTCCTGTGATTGCGCAGCTGCCACCAAACCATGGATTGCAGTGATGGCTACGATCTCCTGATGATCGCCTCTGGCCGGAAGCTCAAACTCTGAGAAGGCGCGCAAAAGTGACATCTGCTGGCCCTCCCTCTCTTTGACCTAGTGAACTGCGTGGAAACACGAGAAAAACCCCAATTCCATAACTGGATGGGGTGACCCTTAATTGTATTACCCGTCCCAATAAGGTTTAACCCAATGGTTACATCCAATAGGCCAATCTCGGAGTGAGGGGGCGCTTTTACCTGTAATGATTAGCCCGTGAAATCAGCACAGACCACCGGATTGACCGCCCAGAGCGATGGCGCCGAACTTCGTAGCGATGTTCGCCTGCTCGGTGATCTCTTAGGCTCCAGCTTGGTTCGGCAAGAGAGTGAAGAACTTCTCGCCCTTGTAGAAAAAGTTCGCAAAGCGGTTCGCGATGGCGGCGGCGAAGATATTCTTGAGAAAGTCTCCGTTGATGAAAGCGTTCAATTAGTTCGCGCCTTTAGTACCTATTTTAATTTAGCAAATGTTGCCGAACAAGTGCACCGTGCTCGCGTTCTCTCAGCTGAACGAGCCGAAGGTGGCTCATGGCTTTCACGTGCAGTTGATCGCATCATCGAAGTACAGAATGAAACCAAGGAATTCACCAATGAAGATATTCAAGGGTGGATTAATAACTTCTCAGTTCGCCCCGTCTTTACTGCCCACCCTACGGAAGCGGCTCGCCGTTCGGTTTTGAGCAAGATGGCAACAATCGC
Source organism: uncultured Actinomycetes bacterium (assembly GCA_903919375.1). Classification (GTDB taxonomy): domain Bacteria; phylum Actinomycetota; class Actinomycetes; order Nanopelagicales; family Nanopelagicaceae; genus AAA044-D11. The sequence continues at coordinate 2,689 of CAIXHZ010000033.1, forward strand.
CGATCTACTTGATGATGCTGATACGCCCGCTCGAAAGCGCCGGCTTGCAGAAGCTGTTGATCTCTTATGGCAGACCGATGAACTTCGCTTAGGTCGTCCAGAACCGCTCGATGAAGCAGCTAATGCGCTCTTCTATCTCGATGAACTTTTCAAGTTAACAATTCCAGAAGTGCTTGATGATTTCGCAGTGGAGTTACAGCGCTTAGGAGTGACCGTAAGCCCGACTTCCCGGCCACTGAGTTTTGGAACCTGGATTGGTGGCGATCGCGACGGCAATCCTCACATCACTCCGGAAGTCACAACTGAAGCAATCACCTTGCAGACAGGACACTTCATCCGCGCCATGCTCGGGCAGCTCGATCAGTTGCGCCAAGCACTCTCTGTCTCTTCTCGCATTGCTGGCGCATCGACAGATTTAGTCGCATCAGTTGAGAAAGATTTGGCCATCCTGCCAGAAATTGAAGCGCGCTTCCGACGTCTCAATGCCGAAGAGCCCTATCGGCTTAAGGCCACTGCTATCCGCCATCGGTTAATTCTTACCCAGCGCCGTCATATTGCTGGCACGCCTCATATCAATGGTCGCGATTATGAAAATACTGCCGAACTGCTTGCAGACTTAATGTTGATGCGCGAATCACTGCTCGAAAATCGTGGCGAACTTATTGCCCATGGCTTACTTGAGCGCATCATTCGCACTGTCTCGAGCTTTGGGCTCACCCATGCCACCATGGATATTCGCGAGCATTCCGAGGCACACCACCACGCGCTCTCACAAATCTTCGATGGCGAGTACAAGGATCCTTCCGCACTTTTGCTTCGCGAATTAAGCGTTTCTCATGTCACCGGTGATCTCACCGCACTCGATGCAACGGGTCTGAAGACTCTCAATACTTTTGCAGCTATTCGCGATCTCATCGCTAAATTTGGTCCAGAAGTGATCGAGACTTACATCATCTCTATGACTAAGAGTCATGAGGATGTTTTGGCTGCAGTTGTATTGGCGAAGATTGCAGGTCTGGTCTCACTCCATGGCGACAATAAATTCGCTAACGTTGGATTCGCACCGCTTTTAGAGACAGTTGCCGAGCTCCAGGCGGCAGATACCATCTTGGATAATTTGCTCTCCAATCCTGATTACCGCGAACTTGTTCGTCTGCGCGATGACGTCCAAGAGGTCATGCTCGGATACTCCGACTCCAATAAAGATGCTGGAATTGCAACATCGCAGTGGGAGATTCACAAAGCCCAACGCAAGCTTCGCGATATCGCAATCAAACATGGTGTCACCCTTCGCCTCTTCCATGGTCGTGGTGGTTCGGTGGGACGCGGTGGCGGTCCTACCTATGACGCCTTGATTGCTCTCCCCTGGGGTTCAATCGATGGTCAGATCAAAATGACTGAGCAAGGCGAAGTTATTTCAGATAAATATTCACTTCCTTCACTGGCTCGTGAGAATGTTGAGCTCTCCCTTGCTGCAGCTTTGGAAGCAACCGTCCTTAATCGTGCACCTCGCCAAAGCCCCGAAGCACTTGCTGCTTGGTCGACATCGATGGACACCATTAGTGAAAACGCCTTTAAACGCTATCGCTCGCTGATTGATCATCCCGATCTACCTGCCTATTTCTATGCCTCTACCCCGGTAGAACAACTCGGTGAACTCTTCTTGGGCTCTCGTCCATCGCGTCGCCCAGATGCCAGCGGTGGCCTCGGGTCACTTCGCGCTATTCCATGGGTATTTGGTTGGACCCAATCTCGACAGATCGTTCCCGGTTGGTTTGGTGTGGGCTCTGGCCTCAAGGCAGCCCGCGAAGCCGGCAAGGGCGCTGACCTCTCATCAATGCTTTCACAATGGCACTTCTTCCGTACCTTCATCTCCAATGTAGAGATGACGTTAGCCAAGACTGATCTCATTATGGCTCGCAAGTACGTCAATAAGTTGGTCGATCTCAAATTGCATCATTTCTTGGACACCATCGAAGAAGAGTTCGAACTCACCAAGAAAGAGATCCTCATTCTTACCGGCAAGAGTGAACTACTGGGTGATCAGGAGATCTTGGCGCGCACACTTCAGATTCGCGATGCGTACTTAGCTCCGCTTCACATTTTGCAGATCACGCTTCTTGCGCAAGTGCGCGAACTTGCTGCCACACCAGACAAGATTGATCCACTGACGCGTAGAGCGCTTCTGCTTACCGTCAATGGCGTTGCAGCTGGCCTTCGCAATACTGGCTGATTACTTATTAAATTCCTGTTGGGCTGCCTCTAAGCCCTTTTCGAGAAGGCGCTCAACGGCTAGCGCGCCGCGAGCAACGAGATCTTCCACGGTCTTCTTTTCAGATGAGGCAAATGGCTTGAGTACAAAGTCGGCGGGATCTTGTGGACCTGCGGGACGACCAATGCCCATGCGAACGCGGAAATAATTAGGGGTAGTGAAATGCTGTGAGAGGCTCTTCAAACCATTGTGGCCGTTGTCGCCTCCCCCAAACTTAAGGCGAATGGTATTGAAGGGAATATCGAGTTCATCATGAATGACGATCAGATGACTGGCGTCGACCTTATAAAAATCTGCGAGTGCTTTGGTGGGGCCACCTGAATCATTCATATAGCCCTGGGACTTTGCCAATGTAACAGCGTTGCCAGCAACTCGAATATCGGTAATGAGGGTCTTGGATTTATGAACCGAAAACTTTGAGTTAATGGCCAGATAGTTAATAACCATCTGGCCAATATTGTGGCGAGTGGCGGCGTATTGATCGCCGGGATTACCTAATCCCAGTACCAACCAACGCTCATCGGCCATTGCTAACTCTTTGGACGAGTACTAATTATTCAGCGGCAGGTGCTGCTGGAGCTGCATCAGCTGCTGGAGCTGCTGCTGCTTCATCTGTTGCTGCAGTTCCGCGCTCAGACAAGTGAACAACCTGCATCATTGGATCAGAAGCGAGTTCTGTTCCGGCTGGAAGTACAACATCCTTAGCGAACAAGGATTCGCCTGCCTTGAGGCCGGTGAGATCCAAAGTAAGGAATGAAGGAATAGAAGTTGCTTCTGCAAAGACTGAGATGGTGGTGTGGTTGTGCTCAAGGATGCCATCGCGATCGTGCTCACCCGATGTGTGAACAGGAACTTCAACAGTTACCTTCTCGCCCTTACGAACTGCAATGAGGTCGATGTGAGCAAAGATGCCGGTAAGTGGGTTACGAGAAACTGACTTAGGAAGCACGAGTTCGCTCTTGCCGCCGAAAGAGAGTTCAAGCAGAACGTTTGACTGCTTAAGTGCAGCAGTGAGTTCGCGAAGTGGGAGTGAAACGTGTTGTGGCTCTGCGCCGTGTCCGTAGATAACGCCGGGAACTAATCCTGCACGACGGTCGCGGCGTGAAGCGCCCTTGCCGAATTCAGTGCGGGTGTTGGCGGTGATAGAAATCTGAGCCATGTAAATCTCTCCTCATAAACGTCCCAGGAGAGCAACCCGTCGATTACGGGTTAGAAAAACCCCTCGCCGGAACGAGGTTGAAGAGTAACCCGAAGGCTATGGCTTGGGCAAATCCCCCGATGCAGCCGTTATTTACGTGGGAAAAAGACCTTTTCGAGGACTTCATCAATCACAGCAGACCATTTCTCGCCATCCATATGTTCAGGCGTGAAATCATCGACAACTTTGCCCAAGGTGTAGGACTGGACCATGACAGCAACAACTCGAGGATCAATTTTTGGATCGCCCCAGCCACGTTCTTGGCTTTCACGATAGAGATCAGCCAACGCTTGCGTCAATCGATCCTGTTCAACTCCAAGCGCATCGGCCATTCGCTCATTGCGCATTGCCGACGATATTGCGGAGATTCGCTCAATCCGATTCTCTTTCATTTCTGGCGATTGTGTTACACGAGTGACGTGCTTGAGGGCCACCAACAATTCCTCGCGAGATTTCGCGGTGGTGATCACCTCTTTCAGCATCTCAACTGAAGAGTCCACAAAACTTGCAAAGCGAAATATCAGAGCTTGCTCAATGAGCTCCGAAAAATCTTGAAAATGGTGGTAGAGCGAACCTTTAGATACTCCAGACGCTTCCAGAACTTCATCACTATTGATGCCTTCCGGACCTTTACTGTCGAGCAGAGTCATGACTGTTGTGATCAAGGCTTGCTTTGTTGGGTGGAGTGCACTCATTTTCATCTGCGCCTTTGCGGTGCCTTAGCTATGCCCATCAAAGAGACTTGTTACTGAGCCATCTTCAAATACCTCACGAATTGCACGTGCAAGAAGTGGAGCGATCGAGAGAACTGTGAGTCCATCCCAACGCTTATCTTCCGCTATAGGCAGAGTATCGGTAACAACAACTTCTGTCGCTTTACAGGCCTTGAGACGTTCGATAGCAGGACCAGAGAGAACTGCGTGAGTTGCGGCAATGATGACGCTCTTAGCGCCAGCCTCCATGAGTGCATCGACTGCTTTACTGATAGTGCCAGCAGTATCGATCATGTCATCGATAACAACGCAGGTGCGGCCCTTTACTTCACCCACGACGCGGCCAGTTACAGACTCATTGGGAATTCGAGGATCGCGAGTTTTGTGAATAAATGCAATCGGACAACCACCAAGGAGATCGGACCATCGTTCAGCAACGCGAACGCGACCAGAATCTGGTGAGACGATAGTGAGTTCGTTGCGATCAACTTTGCTACCAACGTAATTGGTCAGGATGGGAAGTGCGAAGAGGTGATCCACTGGACCATCAAAGAAACCTTGAATCTGTGAGGTGTGCAAATCAACGACCATGAGGCGATCAGCGCCAGCAGTCTTGAAGAGATCTGCCATCAGGCGGGCTGAAATTGGTTCGCGACCACGATGCTTTTTATCCTGACGGGCGTAGCCATAAAATGGAGCAACAACGGTGATGCGCTTGGCGGAGGCGCGCTTAAGTGCATCAACCATGATCAACTGCTCCATGATTTGCTTATTGACGGGCGCAGCATGGCTTTGAATAACAAAGGCATCACTTCCGCGAACACTCTCTTCAAAGCGAACAAAGATTTCACCGTTAGCAAAATCGTATGCAGATGTAGGAGTTACGGGGATGCCAAGCTCTTCCGCGACTTGCTCTGCGAGCTCGGGATAGCCACGACCAGAAAAAATGCGTAACCGCTTTTCAGATGAAAGGCGTAGTTCGCTCATATCGTTGGCTCCCCTGTTTGAGTTAATGCGTTGCTTGATCGGTGGAATTTAACGTGGCACCAGCCTTAATGGCTGACTCAGCAGATTTAGTTCCGGATCGCTTGCGCAGGACCCAGCCTAAGATATTTCGCTGCTTAGCGCGGGCAACTGCGATAGAACCCGCGGGAACATTTTCGGTAATAACCGATCCAGCAGCGGTGTAGGCACCATCGCCAATGGTGACAGGGGCGACCAACATGGAGTCGCTGCCGATTCGGACATCATTGCCCACAATCGTCTGGTGTTTTGCTACCCCGTCATAGTTAACGAAGATAGTCGCGGCGCCGATATTGCTGCCAGTGCCGATAGTCGCATCGCCCACATAGGAAAGATGCGGAACTTTTGAACCCTCACCAATGGTGGAATTTTTGATTTCAACATAGGCACCCGCTTTGGCGCCTTCGCCCAGTGATGTGCCAGGACGCAAGAATGAGTATGGACCTACAGTGGCATTAGCGGCGATCTCTGAACTACTGCAATGCGATTCGATAATAGAAGCGCCAGCGCCAACGTGGACGCTATTGAGTGTGGTGCGTGGGCCAATAATGGCGCCTGCTCCAACGGATGTCGTTCCAGTGAGCCAAGATCCTGGATAGATGGTGGCATCCGGTGCAATAATGACAGTGGCATCGATCCATGTTGTGGTGGGATCGGTAATAGCAACGCCAGCTTTCATGTGAGCTTCGTTAATTCGCTCGCGCATATAAGCGGCGCATTCAGCTAGTTGTGATCGATCATTGATGCCCAATGTCTCGGTGTAGTCATAGGACAAGATCGCGGCAGCTTTATTAGATGATTCCTTGATTAAAGCGATGACATCGGTGAGGTAGAGCTCGCCTTGTGAATTCTTATTGGTAATTTGGGCTACCGATTGTGCGAGCGCAGCGATATCAAAGAGATAGACGCCAGTATTAATCTCATCAATAGCTTTTTCAAAATCATTGGCATCGCGCTCTTCGACGATGCGAAGAATCGATCCATCTTCATCGCGAATGATTCGGCCATAACCTTTGGGGTCGGGAAGTTGCGCCGTGAGGACAGAGACTTCATTTCCGGCTTCTTGATGAGCTGCAAGAAATTCGTTAAGTGTTAATGGATTGAGAAGCGGGGTATCGCCTGCAACGACTAGAACAGTTCCGATCCGCGGCGCACCCACCAAGGCGAGCTGTACTGCATGGCCGGTGCCATTTCGCTCCGCTTGAAAGATGGTGGTGGCAGTTGGGGCGATTTCAGAGATGTGGGCCTCGACAGCTTCTCGGGCCGAGCCAACAACGACTCGAAGTTCAGAAGGATGGAGCGCATTAACAGCCTCGATGACATGGCCAACGAGTGTGCGGCCAGCAATGGTGTGGAGGACTTTGGCGGTGCCAGATTTCATGCGTGTGCCCTCGCCAGCAGCGAGCACAATCGCTACATCTAGCTTCTGGGACAACTCCGCTCCTGACTCTCGATACTGGGAATCTTACGGGGCACTCTTTGGCTCCGCCACCAGGTATCGATCCTGGACCCTGGGCTTCAAAGGCCCATGTGCTAGCCACTACACAATGGCGGAACCTGAATTGTCCACTATTGGGCTAGATACTGCCAAACCGTGTGAGGCGGCTCAGGAGGTCGCTACGACCCGCGCCCCAGGGACTGGGCCATAGGCGCGGGCGATATCGCCCACTACCCCACTGGAACTCAGTGCAACGGTGAGATCCAACGCCTTCTCTTCATCTGCGACCAAGAATGCAACGGTTGGACCACTGCCAGAGACGATCGAACCCAGTGCCCCATATTCACTGCCAATATCAAGGATCAACCGAAGTGCTGGTCGGAGCGAACACGCAGCTGCTTGTAAATCATTGGAAAGCGCTTTGCCGACGCTCACCGCATCCCCGGCCCGAAGTGCCTGCATGAGTGCATCACTGCTCTGTGGTCTGGCAATGCTCATACCAGCGCGCAACCGATCACATTCTTGATAGACGGCAGGCGTTGAGAGTCCTTGGCCAGACATAGCGAGCACCCAGTAATACTGACCCTTCGTCAGGGCGGGAGTGATTTGATCGCCGCGACCGCGACCAATTGCAATGCCGCCTGAAATTCCGAACGGAACATCGCTGCCTAATTCAGATCCAATCTTCTCCATCTCATCACGAGAGAGTTGAAGCTCAAAGAGAGAATCGATTGCAACAATCACTCCTGCTGCATCGGCGCTACCGCCAGCCATGCCGCCAGCAACCGGGATTTCTTTCTTCAGTGCGATCTCTAAATCCGGTGATATGCCAAAGCGATTTATAAAGATTTGTGCCGCTTTGTAAGCCAAGTTGGATGCATCGCTAGGAACGCCATGTGACGTTGCCCCAGAGATAGTGAGTGTAATTCCAGTGCCAACTTTGCCCCGTCGAACAGATACATCATCAAAGAGCGAAATGGCTTGGAAGACGGTGGTGAGCTCGTGATAGCCATCGTCAGCGAGTGGGCCGACTGCTAATTGGAGATTAACTTTCGCAGGTACGCGAACAGTCACTCCGTTGTATCTCATAAAACCAAGCCTATTGGTTTTTAGGAAGTAAAGCCGGGCAAGTGACGGGCGATCGCAATATAAGCCGGTAGTTCTAACATTTCACCGCGAATGGTCGGATCGATGCCGGCCGCTCCAATAGCGGCGCTCGCTGGGCTAGATCCACCAAAGAGTTCGGAGAGAGCCCCGCGGAGCATTTTGCGGCGTTGGGCAAAGGCGGCATCAATTACTGCAAAGGTAGCGCGGCGCAGATTCTCATCGCCCGCTGGCGCATGGCGCACAAATCGCACGAGCGAAGAATCCACATTAGGTATGGGCCAGAAAATAGAGCGACCCACGCTTCCCGCAGAACTCATATCGGCCCACCAGGTAGCTTTCACAGATGGTGAACCGTAGGTCTTAGATCCAGGCGCTGCCACCAAACGATCGGCTACTTCGCTCTGCACCATAACAACCCCACCGTTAAGTGATGGGAAAAGTTCGAGGAATCGAAGGAGCACTGGAACAGAGACGTTGTAGGGCAAGTTAGCGACCAAGACGGTGGGCGATACGGGAAGTTCAGAAACAGTGAGTGCATCTTGATTCACAATGATCAGTGGCTTATCGCCAAAACCGTGGCTAGTAGCAGTTGCTGGAAGCTCTGCCGCCAATCGGCTATCAATTTCTACTGCAACTACGCTTTGGGCAATTTCTAAAAGTGCCAAAGTAAGAGAACCAAGTCCTGGACCAATTTCTAGCGCAACATCGTGTGGGCCAACTTCAGCGGCTTTCACAATTCGGCGACAGGTGTTGGCATCGACCACAAAGTTTTGGCCGAGTTTTTTTGTAGGGGTCAGATCAAGTCGAGCCGCAATTTCGCGAATTTCGGTGGCACCAAGTAATTGACTCATGCGAAAGAGCCAAAGATGCGCACTGCGTTATCAGTAAGTGTTTGAGTAAGTTCGCGAAGATCATCGCCGCGCTCCTGGGCCATAAAGCGAGCGATCGTCGGAATTTGGGCTGGTGTATTGAGATGGCCGCGGTGGGGAACTGGCGCTAAGAATGGTGAATCAGTCTCGACTAAAAGCTGGGCTGCCGGTACTAATTTCACTGCTTCTCGAAGTCCTGGAGCGTTTTTGAATGTGAGAGTGCCAGCGAAGGAGAGAATGTAGCCCTTATCTACACATTCCTGAGCCATCTGCGCATCGCCAGAAAAACAGTGGAAGACAGTGTTTTCAGGTGCGCCCTCTTCATCGAGAAGATCAAGTACTTCGCGATGAGCATCGCGATCATGAATAACGAGTGCTTTACCTACCTGCTTAGCCAATGCAATATGGCGCCGAAAAGAGTATTTCTGCTTCTCTTGCAGTTCGGGCGGAGTGCGGAAAAAATCTAGCCCCGTCTCACCAATTGCTCGAACTCGTGGATGCACGGCAAGTTTTTCAATAATTGCTAAATGCGCTTCTAAATCATCAACAACAGGAGCTTCATTGGGATGGAGCGCAACTGCAGCAAGAACAGTCCCTGGATAGTGCTCAGCTAGGTCCACGCACCATTGAGATTGCTCAGCGGAGTAGCCCACTTGCACCATTCGTGTGATGCCGACACTTTTTGCCAACGCAATGACATCTGCAACGGCTTGTGAATCAGGAGTGTCATTAGCAACGATCTCTAAATGGCAATGTGCATCGATGCATTCAACCGGAAGTTCTTCAGGAAGTGGAGCCAGCGGACGATCGATATCTCGATTATGCCGATCTTGACTCTCTTGCGTCATGAGAAGTATTACTGCTTCTCTTCAAGTCGAGGGAAGAGAACAGCGCCCTTGGTGACAACGCTGTCAGCAGGAAGCGTTCCCCAGGTAGCGATATCGGCGACTTTCTGCAGTGCAATAGAACCCAAAGTCGCTTGCGCCCCTAACGCTGCCCACAGTGTTTCGGTTGTTGCTGGCATGATGGGATGAAGCAAGACGGCAAGTGCGCGCACGCACTCCGCCGTGTTGTAGAGGACGTCAAATAACTCTTGGTTTCGAGCAGGATCTTTGGCAATTGCCCATGGCTCTTTCTCTGTGACATAACCATTAGCACGCTTGCAGAAATCCATAATTGCGGTGATTCCACCTTGGAAATCCAAGGCACAAATGGCAGCATCGGCCTTTGCCACAGTCTCGGTTAAGAGTCCCGATAGTCCAGCATCAGTTGCCACCGCAGGAATCTTGCCATCGCAATATTTCTCGATCATGGCAATGAGACGTGACGCGAGATTGCCAAAGTCATTTGCGAGCTCAGAGGTGTACCGCGCTGACATATCTTCCCAAGAGAAGGAGCCATCGCTACCAAAGGGAATTGCCCGCAAGAAGTAATAGCGGAATGCGTCGACGCCAAAATGACTGGTGATATCGCTGGGCGCAATGCCGGTGAGTTTGGACTTACTCATCTTCTCGCCGCCGACCAATAACCAACCGTGCGCGAAGACCTTTCCAGGAACCGGAAGCTCTGCCGCCATCAACATCGCTGGCCAAATAACTGCATGGAAGCGCAAGATATCTTTACCAACGAGATGCACATCTGCTGGCCAAGTCTGTGCAAACTTCTTGCCGCCTTCAGAATCGGGCGCATCGCCTAGGCCAACTGCAGTTGCGTAATTCAAGAGCGCATCGAACCAGACATAGATAACTTGATCTGTATCCCATGGAACAGGGATGCCCCAATCAAAAGTCGAACGTGAGATTGAGAGATCGGAGACGCCTTCTTTGCTCTCCAAAAATGCAAGAACTTCATTGCGCGCACTCGTCGGTTCGCATGCCTCGGGGTGGCTCTTGTAACGTTCGATCAGTTGTGGCACAAATGCAGAGAGTTTAAAGAACCAATTCTCTTCGCTGAGCATTTCCACTGGGCGGCCGTGAACTTTGCACTTACCTTCATCGAGATCACCGGGAAGTTTAAACTCTTCGCAGCCAATGCAATAAGGGCCTTCATACTTGCCTTGGTAAATAAAGCCTTTATCTTTCAGCCCTTGCAAGAATTTCTGGACCCGCTCTTGGTGGCGCGGTTCGGTTGTGCGAATGAAATCATCGTTGGCAATATTGAGATCGCGCCAGTTAGGTTTCCAGGCTTCTTCCACTAACTTGTCGCACCACTCTTGTGGAGAGACATTATTTTGAGCGGCGGTATTCATGACTTTCTCGCCATGTTCATCGGTGCCGGTCAGGAACCAGACACTCTCGCCCTTTTGGCGATGCCAACGAGTAAGCACATCGCCGGCTACGGTCGTATATGCATGCCCAATGTGGGGCGCATCGTTGACATAGTAAATCGGCGTTGTGAGATAGAAAGTTTTATCGCTAGCCATGTCGCAATCTTACCGACTCTTATGCTCGACCATGGCATCAAAGACTGCTCTCTTCGGCAGCCCGAGCGCCTTAGCAACTTCGACAATCGCCTCTTTGCGAGCAATTCCAGCGCTCTCTCGCTCCACAACTGCAGCAACGAGATCAGCCTGTGAAAAAGTGCGAGTTGATGGATCAAAGCCATGGACTACAACAGTGATCTCTCCCAAAATTTCATGAGCAGCAGCCCACTCCCGAAGCTCTAAAAGAGATCCACGAATAGTCTCTTCGTAGGTCTTTGTCATCTCTCGACAGATCACAGCTTGGCGATCGCTACCAATTGCTCGCTCAGCATCGGTAAGCGATTCCAACAATCGATGGGGCGCTTCGAAAAATATGAATGTCCGTTGCTCTTCAGCTAATCCTTGAAACCACGTAGTTCGGGCCCCAGAAGTGCGCGGCGGAAAGCCTTCAAAACTAAATCGATCCGATGGTAAACCAGAAAGCAATAGCGCAGTAGTCACTGCACTTGGGCCAGGCAAGACTTTGATCTGAATATTTCGTTCAACAGCTGCTCGCGCCAATCGATAGCCCGGATCACTTATGCCCGGCATGCCGGCATCAGTCACAACCAAAAGATCTTGACCACTCTCCATGATCGCCAAGAGTTCATCGAGTCGCTCTAGTTCATTACCTTCAAAGAAGGAGATCAGCTTGGCCTTATAAGTCAGCCCTAAATCCGCACAGAGGCGACCAAATCGTCGAGAATCTTCCGCAGCAATAACCGGCGCCTTTTGGATCCACTCTTTGAGGTGGTCGGAGGCATCTAATGGATTTCCGAGGGGAATGGCGGCTAGAACAAGCATGGGGGAATTCTCTCAGGTTAGGTGAGGCTTTAGGCTCTCCTCATGGTTCGCCCCAGCTTAAATATCCCCCGCAATCCGTGGATCCGAGCGGCAGCCTTTTCAGTGTTAGGACTCTTCTTTCGCCTTTGGCATTTATCTCAACCCAAAGGACTGGTCTTTGACGAGGTGTACTACGTCAAGAATGCGCATTCATTGCTCCTTCATGGTGTTGAAATTGATAGTTCGGGCGCCGGTGAATTCATCGTCCATCCGCCCTTGGGTAAATGGCTTATTGCTTTGGGCATCAAAGCCTTTGGATATAACGAATTTGGCTGGCGCTTTAGCGCGGCCCTGGTTGGCGCACTTTCGATTGGCTTGATCTACCTCACTGCCGAAAAACTTTTTGCCAAACCATTTATCAGCGCGGCTGCAGCCATTCTCATGGCTAGCGATGGCCTTCACCTGGTCATGTCCCGAACTGCGCTTCTCGATATCTTCCTTATGTTCTTCTTGCAGGTGGCACTCTATGGAATCATCACGCAGCGCCATTGGTTGGCCGGAGTTGCCTTTGGCTTTGCACTCGGATGTAAGTGGAGTGGAATCTATGAGCTAGTCGCATTCTTGCCCCTTATTTTTTATATGACCTTTCGCGCACAGTCACGACTTCGAACGTACTTCCTGCGCGCAGCACAATATCTCGTACTCCCATTTACACTTTATTGTGCTTCCTGGATTGGCTGGCTATTAACGACGGCAGGCTATGACCGTCATTCTCATCTCAATCGCTTTCGATCTCTCATTACTTATCATCTAGATATTCTTAATTTTCATAAGGACCTCACCACACCACATCCTTACTCCGCTAATCCCTGGAATTGGTTGATTCAATCTCGCCCCACTGCATTTTTCTATCAAGAGCCCGCCAGTTGCGGCGCTAGTAAATGTGCCCAAGAAGTTCTCGGGATCGGAACGCCAATATTGTGGTGGATCGGCTGCCTTTCCATTGCGACGTTAGTTGGCTTCTGGATTGCCCGCCGAGAATGGCGCATCGGATTTATTTTGGTTGCACTGCTTTCTGAATATCTTCCGTGGTTCCTCATTCAAAAACGGACCATGTTTAATTTCTATGCAATTGCATTTGAGCCCGCACTTATTTTAGCGATTGTGGCGTTGGCTGATCGTTGGCTTAGCGCTGCAACCGATCCGAATAATGTGCGGTTTCGAAAAAATATCGTGATCGCCTTAATCGTTTTAATATTCTTGAATTTCCTTTATTTTCTGCCGCTATTTACTGGAACAAGTATTCCGTACAGCACGTGGTACCACCGAATGTGGCTGCCTTCGTGGATTTAACGAAAACTAATTACTGATCGTTGGCAGCGCGGTCGTGTTGCTGCGCAGCTTCATTAGCAAGCTCTTGATCGAAGAGATCTTCGCGCGAAGGAGTCATGGCATCAATTTCAAATTGCTTTGCAGCACTCCACTTACCAGGAACGGTGAGATCAATGACGCGCTTAGATGAAACTGCCTTTGGCGCACTGACGTAAGTAGGTTGTGGAACTCGCACTGGCTGCCAACTTGGCGATGGCGCGCTATTGCGAGGAATGATTACAACGCCTGAAGTATCGGCGCGATCTGCGAGTGGCACCCAATGTTCGACCGTAATAGATGTAGCAGAGATCGCAATTTCGCCAAAGACTGTAGGAGCGATGGGCTTGCTGACAGAGATCTTCTCAATTGTTGAAGTGATCTCTGCATGTGAAATTTGTTCGAGCGCTTTCAAGCGGCGAGCGCGTTGCTGTGAAGCGATGATCTGACGACGAGCATTTACCAAATAAATTGCGAAAGCTGAGAAAGGAATCAAAATAATTGAAGCTGAAATTATTCCTGCGATTGCGCCGATCGCCGTGATGAAAAATGAAATTGCGATGACAGAAAATGCAATTCGGCGTCGCGTAAGCTGCGTGCGTTTTTTGACTTGATCAACGCTCTCTACTTCGGCCTGTGAAATTTCAAAGGCGAGCGGTTGATTTCCCTCTTCAGCAATTATTTTCAGTGCGCTTTTATATCGCTCTTGGCTTTTGCCAGATGTTTGATCATGGGAGGAGATCCATCGAGGTACAAAATAGGCCGCCCACATCCCGAGGATGATGAGATAGATAAAACCGGAGGCCATAGGACATAAGATTAGGCGCCTGCGCGTAAAAAGTTGTGGATTTGGGCGGTATGTCCGATTTAAAGAATGGCCGAATTTTCTTTCACAAAGCAGAGATGATCCCGCCATTGCCCGCTGATATGAAGATAGCGATTGCGCACCCCTTCAAAAATGAATCCGGCTTTCTCCGCTACCCGCCTCGACGCCTCATTTTCTGGCCGGAGATTGATCTCGATTCGATGGAGGTGAAGATGTGAAAAACCATAGTCAGAGATGAGCTGGACTGCGCGAGTAGTGAGCCCTCGATTGGCAAAGCGCTGATCAATCCAATACCCAATGTGAGCGCCCCGGAAAGCTCCCATAACGATGCCGCCCAACGTGACTTGGCCAACAAAATTCCATCGATTACCTTCGTGAAACCAGATCGCGAGCGTGATGGAGCGTCCCGCTCGTGCTTCACGCCGAAATCGGCGCACCATCTGTGTGAAGTTTGGCAACGGTGTGTCCAGATCTACTGAGGGCCGCGTGGCCTCCCATGGCTCGAGCCATTTTTGATTTATTTCTCGCACGGAGTCCCACTGGGCCCGGTCGCGCAATCGCAGTGGAGTGAGCAATAAATCTCCATCCACAATCTCCAGTGGCCAGCTGGCGTTCACTTAATTATTACTCCGCTCCAGAATCATGACATCGACTAAGTCGCCCGCTTTGTAGGAAGTGGTGCTCTCATTCATGAGCAGTAATCCATTTGCTTCAACCAAGCTCTCAAGACTCTCCTGTTTAGCCAGGACTCGAGCTTTTGCGGACTCCACTTTGACTCGGATAAAGCTGCGCTCCCCCGCTGGGCTTGTGACGCCATCGAGAAGTTCGACTTTGATGCGGTTTCGGAAAATATTAGGGGCGCCGAGCATGGTGCGAATCATGGGGCGAATAAAGAGTTCGAGCGCGAGATATGCGTTTACTGGCTCACCTGGCAGCGTCACAACTGGCGTGAGATCTGGCCCAATCAGACCGAAATTAAATCGCCCCGAATTGCCCATGGCAGGATGAACGGTCGTGATCTCGCCGAGCTCGCGCAGGACTTCGCTGATCATCTCAAAGGACTCATCTTTGCTCTCACCGCTAATCACGATTAAATCTGCTCGAACCAATTGATCTTCGACGATTCGCTTAATCTGTTCGCGGCTCTCCGGAATGCTATGAACGCGATAAGCAGTTGCGCCAGCTTCTTTAACGGCCGTGGTCAGCATCCAGGAATTGGTCTCATACTCATCTTCGAGATCGCCCAGTGGGGCACCTGGCTCCACCAAATCATCGCCCGCAGAGATAACTACAACTCGAGGGTGCGGTCTGGTCGGTAAATGGTTGAGGCCAATGGATGCGGCCAAACCGATATGGGTGGAGCGGATGCGGCTGCCGACTGGCATGACCACGCGATCTCCTACATAAATATCGTTGGCGAGTGAGGCGCCGTGAGCATCGAGAAGTGGCATCTCAAAGGGTGCAAGTGGGTGGGCAATTGCAAGAAGTTGCTCGAGGAACTCCTCCACGCTTACTTGCTGATCCATGACTAAACCTTACTTCTTCTCTAGAGTTAATCCGTGGAAGCATCTGCGCAAAATTCGGAAGAAATAGCTGCTCGAAAGAGTGATCTGCGTCGCCGATACCGGCAAGAGCGCGCCCTACTTAATCCCAGCAGTTCTGGCCCTTCTAGTTTTTCATGGAGCCACATTCTCCACGCAGATGAGGTCGCATCACAGAGCGCAATTGCGTCATATCTCTCTTATGGTGATGAGCCAACAACCATCGATATTAATCAAGCAATTCTTGCCGCTGGAAAGGCTCTGCTCTTGCCACGGATGCTTGCAGATAAAGATTTAGAGTGGGTCGCGTGGAATGGTGATTTAAAGCAGCTTCACCAGGTGAGTAAGAATCTCTGGGAACCTCAAGGCCCCGCTGTTGCCGCGGAAAATATTGGCGCAGTTATCGTTCCGGCCCTACATATCAATCGCGCGGGCTACCGGCTTGGCCAAGGCGGCGGTTCATACGACCGCGCTCTTGCTCGAACGGATGCTTGGAAAATTGGTTTGATTTATCCTGGTGAATTAACGAGCGAAGATCTGCCGATCGAGCCTCATGATCAACGTCTCAACGCTGCTGCAACTCCGGCATTAATCGTTCGCTTTAAATAATTAAGAGCTGGGCCTGCTTACAATCACATCAGATCGTCGAGATGGCGAGCCATCACTACGCGCTGTACCTGGTTGGTTCCTTCATAAATCTGAGTGAGTTTGGCATCGCGCATCATCCGTTCGACTGGATAGTCGCTGACATAGCCGTAGCCACCGAGGATTTGTACGGCATCGGTCGTCACTTTCATGGCAACATCCGTAGCAAAACATTTGGATGCAGCGGAGAAGAAGGTCAGGTCTTTTTCGCCCCGTTCGGATTTCACGGCCGCGATATAGGTCAGTGAGCGAGCAGCAGCTATCTGCATCGCCATATCAGCCAAGATAAATTGCACACCTTGAAAGTCAAAAATGGAGTGGCCAAATTGCTGGCGTTCGTGGGCATATTTTGTCGCTGCTTCAAAGGCACCTTGCGCAATGCCCAGGGCTTGCGCTGCAATAGTAATTCGAGTTTGATCGAGCGTCTTCATGGCGAGTCCAAAACCAGAACCAATGTCACCGAGCCGGCGATCATCAGAGATACGGACGTTATCGAAATATACTTCGCGCGTAGGAGATCCTCGAAAGCCCATCTTCTTTTCGTGGGCACCAAAAGAAACTCCGGCATCGCTCTTTTCTACAATAAATGCAGTAATACCTTTTGATTTAGCGACCGGATCCGTTGAGGCCAAAACCGTGTAGAAATCTGAGAAGCCCGCATTGGAGATCCATTTCTTACTTCCAGAAATAATCCAATCATTGCCATCTCGGACTGCTCGCGTCTTCATGCTGGCAGCATCCGATCCCGCCTCTGATTCGGATAAGCAGTAGGAGAAACCTTTACCGGCAGCTAATTGAGTGAGGTACTTCTTTTTCTGATCATGAGTACCAGCAAGAATGAGTGGGACAGAACCCAATTTATTAACAGCCGGAATAAGCGAAGACGATGAACAGACGCGCGCAACTTCCTCAATGATGATTGCGGCAGCAAGTGAATCTGCGCCTTGGCCACCAAACTCTTCGGGCACATGAGCAGCCGCTAAGTCAGCGCCTTGCAGCGCATCGAAAGCCTCTTGCGGAAATCGAGAATTTTCATCGACATCATGGGCAAAGGGTGCGATCTTCTTCTCCGCTAACGCCCGAACGCTCTCGCGTAGTGCCTGATATTCATCACCAAAGAGTGGTTCCATATGAGTATTAACTCGCCTTTTTCGCGCTGCGTCTAGGTATTACGGGCGTGATCTTTCAGTCTTCCTTGCCCAGCCCCGCTAAGTAGCGGTTATAGGCGGTGAGTTCATCCTCGATACCCATCGCATCAGCGCGATCAGCCGCTCGATCTAATCGCTTTGCTTCGCGGGCATCATCTCTTACCCATTGAATGAAAGTGGCAATCAAGGCGAGCAGAATCGGAACTTCACCCATGGCCCAGCCAATTGCTCCGCCCAGGCGTTGGTCTGCAAGCAGATCGCTAAACCACGGACGATGAAGTGCTGCAAAGAAGCCACCATCTACCAACGATGTCGATGACATCAGCGCCACCGAAAAGAAGGCATGAATGCTCATGGCGGCGAAGAGCACAATGATTCGAACCAAATGTGGAATTTTCTGTGGGTTGGGATCAACGCCAACAATCACATAGAAGAAGAGAGTGCCAGCTAATAAGAAGTGGAGATCCATAAAGAGATGTCCGGTATGGCTTTGCATGAGGTGTCCAAAGAGCGGGGTCATGTAGAGGGCAAAGAGTGAGCCATCAAAAATTGCAAGCGCCATAATGGGGTTGGTGACAATTTTTGAATACCGAGAATGCAAAATCGCTACCAAGAGTTGGCGCAGCCCGCGCTCCTCAGGTATTCGACCGCTTGGCAAAGTGCGGAGTGCCAACGTAATAGGAGCACTCAATACGAAGCCGATCGGAGCGATCATTCCTAAGATCATGTGCCCGATCATGTGGAATGAAAATGCTAAGTGGGCATAGACGCCGATGCCACCACTTGTCGCAAAGTCAGCGGCCGCAACTCCGCAGGCAAATGCAATCGTTCGACCCTTGGGCCACTTATCACCGCGGCGAGAGAGCAGAACGACGCCACGAATATAGAGCGCAGTTGCAAGGAGTAAGAGTCCAAGAAATGTTCCGTCAGGGATATAACTCCACAACAACTTACTGAGTGTGGGACGAGGCTGCATGGCAATCCCTGTTAAACCTAATACTGGATCAGTCGATAAGTCGGCGCCAGCCGAAGGTGGTTGTGAGACCGATAGCCAGGTTCCGAGGCTAAGAGCAATAGCCATGACCATGACTTCATTGACTAAGAGCTGGAACACTGCGCGCGAGCCAGCCAATTTTTCTAAAATATATTTACGGTGGCGATAGCCGATGAAAAGAAGCACCACGGTAAGGGCGATTTTGAGCGCCACTAGGAAGCCGTAGAAACTCTGCCAAGCCGCGAAGCTATGGAGTCGAGTCCATGCATTGGCACTACCGCTGGCCACGACAATAACTGCTAGCCAGAGCGCAACAGCGCTAAAGCGCTGGAGTGAGATCGCCCGTTCCTCCTGTGAGATAAGGAGAAGTGCGAATACGCCACCAACCCATAGACAAATTCCCACCACGTGGAATAACAAGGAACCAATCGCCAGACCATGATTTCCAAAATTGCTGGCATGGCTTTGAAACACTGGCGTGATGATGCCGATCATGGTGATGGCGAAGAGTCCGAGCGCGCCGCCAATTTTTCTTACTCGAGTGATTGTAAGAAGCGCGATGAGAGCGGCGCCTGCGGTATAGATGTAGCTCTTACCCAACGCAGTCTGAGTCAGGAAAGAGCGGAGGGAATTGATGTCAAAAGCTCCGCTGATTGTCGTTCCGAGAACAACCGCGAGTTCGACAACGAAATTAATGACCGTAACGAGCAACCACGCCCCAGCAAAGTAAGTACCCATACTAAGGATTCGCTTGGCTTCTGGTTGGAGTACTCCCCTGATCTCACGAAGCAGAAATGTGGCAGCAAAGAGGGTTGCAACTAAACCCAATGCGGCGAGGAGTTGTAGACCTTTAGTAAGAGTCTCGAGCGAGCCAACCAATTGCGGTGACTACTTTCGGGTGCGCTTTTTAGGAGCGCGGAAAGTTTTCTTGGCGTAATAGATAAGGAAAAGAAATACTCCCAATGCCATCACAAGAAGGACGATCACCAGTGCGGTGGTTCCTGACGAATTGCCAGAAGTCACAGTTGATTGAGTAGTCGTTGGAGTAGGCGCTGCAGATGGCGAAGTAATTCCACCAGGAGATGTAAAAAAGAAGGTGTAGGAGCCGGCTAGTGGAGCTTCGTTATCGACTAATAAGTTGTAAGTAACGGTATAGACACCTGTTGTTGAAAGTGGCTTTAAGCCAATGATCGCCTGATTGGCATTGATGCTGAGTGAGCCATCATCGACTTGATCCCCATTGGGGCTTAATACCGTGATGGAGTTTCCATCCATGGCCAGTGTCTCAGCGGTGGTGATAGTGACTGCGCTGGGGGCGACCGAGATATTGGCGCCAGCAGTAGGTGACTGCGAAGTGATTGAATTGGCGAAAGCAGCGGTGGGAATCACCACGAGGAAGGCGCTGGTGGCCAGTGCCGCAACTGACTTAAGTAGAGAGTTCGACTTCATTTCTTTAGGATAGTCCCCATGCCGACTTATGAGTATGCCTGCGATAGCTGCGGACACCAATTCGAGCAGTTCCAGTCCTTCTCTGAGAGCGCTCTCACAGAATGCCCGGAGTGCAAGGGTTCAATTCGTAAGGTCTTCTCCAATGTTGGAGTGGTCTTTAAGGGCTCTGGCTTCTATAAGAATGATTCTCGCGCTACCCCCTCAGCCCCAACGGCAAGCACATCAAGCGAACCTGCGGCAAAACCCGCTACTCCAGCTTCCTCGGAATAATTTTCACGAAAACGAATTAGCCGTGGTGGGGTGGACGATCGCGGAGCATCTCGGCATCCCGGCGCCAGTTATCGTCTTCGCGTGGATCCTCTTCATCTTTTGTGAGAGTAGGCAAAATCTTCTTGAGTTCTGGCTTTGCCGCTTCATTCTTTTCAGAGGACGAGCCGATGGAATCTGCAGACATCACCCTTCCTCTCATATTCATGAACTTTCTCTGATTCTTAGGTTAGCACCCGATTCAGATAACGCACCTGATAGAGCATCGAGTTAAACTCTCGTATCCGAGAATCCTCAGGAGAGATCATGTTTGAAAAACTTGGCCACACCGTAGTTCGACGCCGTAAGGCAGTGCTTGCGCTATTTATCGTCTTTCTGATTGGTTTTGGCGCCATGGCTGGACTCGCGATTCCACGCCTCTCTGGTGGCGGCTACTCAAACCCAAATAGCGATTCCGCTAAGGCTTCAAAATATCTCACCAACACATTCCACGTGAAAGATCCCGCCGTTGTTCTTGAAGTGAAGACGACATCCCTTATTTCTGATCCAGCTGTTACAGCTTCTGCAATGGCACTTGAAAAGTCAGTTGGCGCTGAGAAGGGAGTGCAGAAGACTCTCTCCTATTGGAGTGCAGGTGGTGCCCCCACACTCGCCAGTCGAGATCAGCACGCGGCTTATCTCTTTATTTATTCTTCTGAAACGAATCCCATTGATGCCAAGCCACTGGGTAAATTGATCGAAACAAAATACGAAGGAAAGTTCCAAGGCCTTCAGGTATATGTCAACGGCGTGGCGGCATTTAACTCCGCACTCTCTGACAAGATCTCCAAAGATTTAGGAATTGCCGAAGCTATTTCAGTTCCGATCATTTTCATGCTCTTACTCTTTGTTTTCGGTGGCCTCATCGCAAGTGCCACTCCCATGATCGTTGCTCTCACCTCCATTATTGGTTCGCTGGGAATTATCTACCTCATTTCACTTTTCACTGGAGTAAGCATCTTCGCGCTCAATTTGATTACCGGTATGGGACTTGGGCTAGGAATTGATTACGCCCTCTTGATGGTCAATCGCTTCCGCGAAGAACTTCACGCTGGTAAAGATGTAGAAGAAGCGATTGTGAATACCGTTCGCACAGCGGGTAAGACGGTCTTCTACTCAGGCATAACTGTCTTCATCACCTTGGCCTCATTGACCTTCTTCCCACTCATGTTCCTCAAGTCATTTGGCTATGCCGGTATGAGTGTTGTA